>DAIOUP010000302.1:0-3453 GCA_036759465.1 Bacteroidales bacterium | reverse complement strand
GGCAATACAATGTAGTCGAGCCATGCACAGTCGGAACCCGCAACCACGCTGTTATCTTTTTCATAACGCCAGCGGAAATTCGTTTGACCGGCATTAACGGCATAAACAGCTCTTGTCCAGGGTTTTTCGCCCGACCACTGTGCTTTCTGCACGCCTCCGATCAGGAATTTCAGATAATCGTAATTGTTTTCCGACGACACTTTGTAGTAAAACGAAATGCTGTCGGCAAATGCTACGTTATAATTCAATTTAAGCTCACTGAAATTGCTGTGCGGGACGTTTCCCGATCGTGCACAATAGTTGCCCTCCCAGGGTTGCTGAATCGTTACAACCCATGGCATATTGCCCGACATCTCCCAGGCAAAGCTGTTGAAACCACCGCTTTCAAAGTTCTCGACAGCCAGACTTGTAGTGAGAGGAATGGTTAGTTGCCTGATGTAGCCCTGGTCGCTTTCGAGGCTGAGTACAAATTCAATTACATGATGCAAAGGCGTCGAAGGACTGAGTTGAACAGCAAAGCTCAGGGGAATGGTAGCACCTGATAGCCAGGATGCTACAAAAGTAGAGTCGGAAATGAGCGTTAAGTAGTTATCCTGAGTATTCAACAGAAATTCAACATTTTGAAGTCCTGCTCCACCGGCATTTTTCAGGTTAAAAACCAAAGTCGCTGTTTCCCCTGGTTCGAGAATGCCGTTCTGACCATCGTCAACCATCACATTTTGCAACTTAATGTCTGGAGCAAAGGCCTTAAACCTGAGCGGTCTGGTCCATGTGCCGTCGAATGTATTGCAGGTTAGCCCTGCCGTAATGATATAGCCATCCGGCACCTGCATACTCACATCAAACACAAAGGCAGCAGGAAGGCTGATGGTAGCTCCTGGAGGCATTTGAGGAAGACTTATTGTACCTGAGCTGGTGCTGGCGTAAGGGTCTTCAAGCTGAAAGCTCAGCTGGCCTCCTGCCACCGTAAAGGGATTCTTATTGGTCAGCTGCATATCAATAACAACCGTTTCGCCAAAGCTCACAACCTGGTCATTACCCGCTGTATAGGTATAATCCATTTGAATGCCCTGCGGCTGAAAATAAATCGTCCGGCGATCGGAAATCCCATTCTGGTCGCTGACCAGCAAACGCACAGCCAGGCTGTCGGTATGTTCTTCAAGCAAAATATCAAGCAGGCCGGTTTTTCTCACTTTTACTGCATCGCTCTGCAGCTGAGGCACAAAGGTGGTATGTTGCTGATTGGAGGGTGTAAAAAAGCCGGGGCCATGCAGCAGCATATAATTTACACCATCGCCGGCCGAGATACCGGCAAACCTCGCAATGAAAGCCGTTACATTAAACTCACCGTAGAAAAATTCGATGCGGCCGTCACTATGCAGTCGGGCAGCCATTTTTATCTGGCCATTGCCCGACATACCATAAACCGAAAGCCTCCAGAAAATCGTAACAAAACTCTCTGAAACCTCGGCCCAGATACCATCTGATGATGCAGTAATCTGAAACGGCTTCGATAAGGCGGGAGCAATAATCTTCTTCTGTATCACATAGCTTCGGCCGGCAATATAGTAAGGCCAGGGCGAAAGCGAACGCTCGAACATAATAAACCCGTCGACTGTCGGGTAAATCTTGCTGTACTTTTCTCCAAAATATGGCAATTCGAAGGGCAATTGTACCTCGGCATGGCCGTCAGTATTGTTTGTCACGGTCAGCTTAGTGCCTCCCACAAGCGGCATTGGTGCCTGTGCATCCGTGCGCTCCACCTCGAAAAGTTTATACCAATAATATGGCGACTGACCGCCTATAGCCTGAAGTTGAATTTGTTGTGGTTGATAAAGGGAAATCGGAGGTAGATTGGAAGTGTCGATACTTACCGTGGGATAGTTTATAGTAGCCATTATGCCCAAATGCGTAGCAGCATTGTTTTGAATAGGGATGTTTGTTTGAGGCAAGCTGAATTGAACGGGTTCAGTGCCTGAGTAATCAAAAATGGAATACGCATTGATTGTGCCGCTGTGCCCGGATGTAGGATCATCTTCAATGACGGTCAGGAAATATTTGGCCGGCTGACCGGAAGGGACATATCTCAAAAGTGGTGTTAAGTCAAGACCAATTTCTATGCTTTGCGACGAGCCGCTGCCCGGCATGGGATTGCATCCTCCCTGAAAATCGAACATCGGGAAATTCAGGCTGAATTCAGGCGCCGTTGACAAAGGGTCAAATGACAGTCCGGCCATGATTTTCAATTTGTTACGGCAAGCATAGGTAAGGTTCACCTTGGCCGTAACAGCAGGCATGTAACTTCCTTTCACCTCGGCCAAAACCACCTGATTGTTCCAGATTCCTCCTTGTCCGGTGGCATCAGCAAGGGTCTTGTACATCATATAAGAGAAGCCCTGATCGCCCCAACCGCTGATACTGCCATAGGTGTTGGCCATCTTGAAACCGCCTATTTCCCAGTCGCGTACATCAATTGTGCCGTCGCCATTGAGATCAATATTATTTGTGTACTGTCCGTCGCCATTGTAATCCCAGCGAACGTTATCATTATAGCCCACTATGGTCATAGCATGGTCGGGGCTGCTTCCCCAATAGGTTATGACATGTTTACCAGCCTCCGGCACGCCGGCTGGAAACACATTAGGCGGATTGGTAAACTGCGAATAAAAACTTACCATCCCCCCAACATCCGATCCATTGCCATGGTCGTAAATCCAGTTCTTGATTTTCTCGATGCCTTCGACGGTGTTGGTTTTGATGCTGTAAATGTTTTCGACCCGGTTCTTCATTGCTGCCAGATAATTGGCATAACCGTCCATCCAGCGCGATGCGCCTCCGGCCGACATGCCGCCATAGGTTGCCACCGAAGGATTTCCAGCATATTTCACGATTTCAAACGACTCATAGTAGTTGATGCCTGCATTCGATCCACCATTTAAGAAATTATACGTGAAATGAGTAGCACACTGATTTTCAGGAAGATTGCCCGGCACTTTCCTTTTTGCGTTGAGTTCGTAAGTAAACATAATTCCAATGCTCGAAGCCTGTCCACATTCCAATCCCACCTGCGCAATCAAAGGTCGCATATAGGGCGTAGCCGAATTGTCGACCACTGCCGGGAGTTCGACTCTGCGACTTTGAAGATTGAAGGGCCACTCCGGCAGCGAAGCCAGCTTTATGGAATCGGCGCTGCTCAGGGGCTGCAGTGAAATGGCCTGCTGACTTTTTGAAGGAAATGTCCAAATGATAAGAACAATGACCAGGCTGTAAAATACTCTCATGACGAAAACTTAAATAATCATTAAACCAGAGGGCTAAAGTACGATAAATGAAAACGTAATTGGTCTTTGAGCAGCTTGATTAAAGAAACATTATACGAGCGAAGACTAAACGATCCGGGACCAACTGTCAGAACATGAAAAGACAGAATATTTGAAATGCGCATCTTCGTGA
>DAIOUP010000301.1:0-3463 GCA_036759465.1 Bacteroidales bacterium | reverse complement strand
CCATTGCCCTTATTCTGAAAGTGTTAGTTAGCTTGCCTGAGAGTCTAGGGGCATATTTGCGTACGTTTTCCCTGTCCATTATTTCTCCTTGACCGAGCATGTTAATTTCGGTCTTGTCCAGACTAAACGATACAAGGTGAACGCTTACGAGTCTGAAAAGACCCTCAGGGGAATCAATATCTGCAAAATGTCCAAGGTTTCTGCCGGTTCGTGCGTTCACCGGACCGTACTTTAAAATCGGATATCTGCTGATTATGAGATGTATATCGGAAGCGCGTCCGCCTTTTGGCCAGTAAATGGAATGGGAGAAGTGGTTTAGTCCGGTTAGTCCCGCGAAAGTTTCGATATCGCTAACAATATCGCCTGTCCATGAGCGAAACTCCTGCAGGCAAACAAAATCAGGATTCGAAGACTTAATCAGTTCGGCAATGTTCGAGGCATTTTCAAGCATACTACCTGAATTTCCGTGGCCCCGAAATCCGTGCACGTTCATTGTAAGCAAGGTGTTGCTGTTACCGATGCCGGCCTGATTTCTTCCGACATAGAATAAGGCAAGAGGTGTGACCGTAACCAGGAGGAACAACAGCACAAATGCGAAGCGATTTGAAAGAAGGATTAATGCTATGAGTGATATAAAAGTAAGAATGAAGAAAACAGGGAAGAATAGACCAAACAGTGGCATAAGCTCAGCCTGAATCGGGTTGAAAAATTGTGCAGTGGCTGATAGCGCGAGCAGTATGGCTATAACCAGCGACAATGGCACTGTCAGTGTAATCACTGATTTGCGTATGAGGCCGGTTATGGGATTCATGGCAGATTATCAGTTTCTTCTGTTGCTGCTTCTGAACAGAATCTCCTTTTCCTTGCTGCTTAGGCTGTCGTAGCCCGATTGCGCAATTTTGTCGAGAATGGCATCGATGGTTTGCTGCTCAGCGGCTCTACGTCGGTTATACTGTTCGTCGGTTTCAGGGCGGTCCTTGCGCTCTCCCGCGAATGCTCTGTACCGCGCTTTTCGCCTGAAAATACTTTTCGTATTAAAAACCACAGCAGGATCGAGTCCTTTGCGCAATAGCGAAGCATAAGCCACGCCCCAAAGGGCACCGCCCAGGTGTGCAAGATGACCGCCGGGGTTGGAGCCCTGAATGCTAAAGAAATCAATGATAACGAGGGCTATGGCGATGTATTTAATTCGTACTGTCCCAATAAATAACAGATTTACAGGATAATTGGGCACCCATGCAGCTATCGCAACAACAATGGCCAGCACCGAGGCCGAAGCACCCAGTGCAATGGCAAAAGGATTTGCTTCTAGAAAAACCGGAAAAATGTTGTAGGATAAAATATAAACCAATGCACCCGCCAGTCCTCCATAGATATAAGTTGCAACCAATTGGCGTTCATTGAGATAGTGGAGGAAAAGGACGCCCCCGAAAAATAGCATCCACATGTTGAAAATGAGATGTAATGGCCCCAGATGCAGGAACATGTATGTGAAAATCGTCCATGGTTTTTGGAGCAATCTGGATGGCTCGGAGGGTACGGCAAGCCATTGGGCAAAAATATTGAGGGAGTCTTTTTCGCCGATTTTGAAAAGCCAAAGAATGAGGTTGACCAGATAAACCGACAAAAAGACGAATAGGTTTATCAGGATTAGTCTTGGCAAAACGGATGGTTTGCCAAAGAAGCGCTTAATAGCATCGCCAAAATTACCCTGTTGGTATTGATAGACCATTTTAGTTTAGTTCGAAAAACTCTCCTTTTTTCTTCCAGTAACGAATAAGCACATAACCAAAAATCATACCTCCAAGATGGGCAAAGTGAGCAATATTGCTGCCAGGCCTGTTCATCACCCCTTCGAAAAGCTCAAAGGCACCGTAAAGTATAACAAAATACTTGGCCTTGATCGGAATGAAGAAATAAAGATAAATCATGGAATTGGGAAACATCATTCCAAAGGCGAGCAGGATGCCGAAAACAGCACCCGAGGCACCAACCACGACAAACTGATTGAGGTAATAATCGCGGTAATGCGACACAAATTCGAGTGCACCGCTTAAGGCCCTTGAATCGCTGGCGTTAAGTGAGAGAATGGTAAGGTTTCTTTCAAATTGCTGAAATTCGTTCCATATCGCGCCCGAAAAACGGCTAACGCGAAAAGTGTGATTAGCGGTAAATTCGTTGAGGCTTTCAACACTTGCTGTGGCAAGAAATTTATCCATAGCCAAAATGTCAGGCCTCATCTGAAACCAGATCCAGAGCAGATAAACCAATCCCGCGCCAATACCCGTAACCATATAATAAATGAGAAAGCGTTTTCCTCCCCAAACGTTTTCAAGAGCATACCCGAACATCCATAATGCGAACATATTGAACAAAATATGCGCAAAACCACCGTGCATGAACATATAGGTAATGAACTGCCAGGGCTTAAAATCGGGCGCCAGCGGAAAATGCAGACCGAGGATCTTGGTAAGATCAATACCAAAACTGGTGTCAAGAGATATCGTAGCCAGAAAAAACAATCCGTTGATAATCAATAGATTCTTAACGACAGGGGGCAATACCCTGAATCCCATTGGTTGATAATAGCTCATGCGTGCTTTGAGGTTATTTTAATAACTGTGCAAGTTGGTCAATATTGAGCAAAGTAAAGATTTTCCTCCCATCGGGCGATGCCTCAGGTTCGCTGCAGGCAAACAAACGATCTATAAGGTTTTGCATATCTGTCTGCGTAAGCATTTTGCCATAAGGCCAGGCAGTTTTGTAGGCAAGCGACATGGCTAGCTTGGTCTGTGTATCATTTGTTTCCTGATCGGAATGCATCCTGAAATGCTCAATCAAACCTTCAAACAAAGTTCCTGCATCGTTGTTTGACACGCCTTCCGGCAGGCCTGCAAGCACAAAAGTGCGTTCGCCTGCCTTACTTATGTCGAATCCGATTAGTTTCAAATCTTCTGATAAGCTGTCGATCAATAAGGCATCACGGGCATTGAGTTGCACGGTATGCGGAAATAATACCTGCTGCGAAGCACCTTTTCCACTGCGAAACATATTTAAGTAGTGCTCAAATTGGATCCTCCAATGTGCAAGGTGCTGATCTACAATAAGTAAGCCCGATTTTACAACACTCAACACATAAGCACCCTGAACCTGCAGAAACGTTGACTGCTTGGTGCTGTATTCATTGTCCGGGCTTACAGGCTTTGGATCGTTTTCCGGAGTGTCCTGATAAAAAAGCCTCCAGTTTTCATTGGGTTTGAGTTGGGGAGATTTTCCTCCGGCAGACTGTCGTGCGTCCTTGAATGGATTGAATTCGGGATTTATGGTTATTCCGGGAGGTCTGATTTCACGACCTGCCCGGCTGATTTCGCCAAAATCGATACCATGGCCATTGTCGGCCTCAAAATCGAGTCGTGGACTTAATTGGTGCATGCCGAGTGTTTTTCGCACCGCTGCATGGAGA
>DAIOUP010000300.1:0-3473 GCA_036759465.1 Bacteroidales bacterium | reverse complement strand
CATACAATGCGCTTGGAAAGAAAACGGGTGAAGCCAGCTACGAAAACGACCTCAAGCACGGAAAATGGTACATCTGGGACGATAATGGCACGCTGAGGTATGAAATGATGTACACCAGAGGCAAGAAAACCGGTACGTGGTTTATGTGGGACGAGCAGGGAAAACTGCTCGAAGAAAAAGAATACCTCTGATTGATTCTGCTTTCACTCCCAAAATCCGGGGTGCCTCATTAAACGTTAATTTTGCGGTCAATTATCGTTGTTCATGAGGAGCAGGCAGCTTGCTTTCCGAAGGTATCACCTTTTAATTGGTATAGTGCTGGTGGTGGTCATCTACCTCATCAGGCTTTTTTGGCTTCAGGTCATCGACCAGTCGTATAAATTCTCGTCGCAAAACAATGTACTTCGTTTTGTAACCCTCTATCCTCCACGCGGCACCGTGCTCGACCGCAATGGCGAACTGCTCGTTTACAACGAAACGGCTTACGATCTTGTGTTTATTCCCCGCCAGGCGCGCATTTCCGACACACTTGAATTTGCCCGCTTGCTTAGGGTTGATCCTCAGCAACTTAAGGCCAGAATAATCAAAGCGCGCAACTATTCAAGGGTAAAGCCCTCAGTGCTCGTTGAACAGATCTCGAAAGAGGATTATGGCTACATATCCGAAAAACTGTATCAATATCCGGGCTTTTATTTTCAAACCCGAACCTTGCGTAAATACCCCATGGCCATTGGAGCACATATTTTGGGGGATGTTGGCGAGGTTAGTCCGGCCGAAATTGAACGCAATCCCTATTACAAAATGGGCGACTACATTGGCAAGTCGGGACTGGAGCGTTCGTACGAGAAATACCTTCGCGGCCGTAAGGGCATGCGCGTGGTGATGGTTGACGTGCACAACCGCGAAAAAGGCAGCTATAAGGAAGGACGTTTTGACACCCTGCCCGAAAACGGGCAAACCCTGCATCTGGGCCTGGACCTTAAGCTTCAGGCTTATGGCGAGCAGCTTATGGCCAATAAAACCGGAAGTGTGGTAGCCATTGATCCGCGCACTGGAGAAATTTTGGCACTGGTAAGCAGTCCGGGCTACGACCCCAACCTTTTGGTGGGCCGGGAAAGGGGCGCAAACTTTAATCAATTGCTCAATGATCCACGCAAACCGCTAATTAACAGGGCTATAAGTGGAACTTATCCTCCTGGTTCAACATTCAAAATGGTGAACGCCCTCGTTGCCCTGCAGTGCAATGCCATAAACGAACAAACCCATTTCTCCTGTCAGGGAAAAGGCAGTCAGCCCATTAAATGCACCCATGCCCACGTAACCCCGCTCGCAGTGAAAGAAGCCATAGAGCATTCGTGTAACCCCTTCTTTTGGAACACCTTCCGGAGCACCCTTTATGCTTCGCGCTTCAAAAACCTGAAGGATGCCTATCAGTATTGGTACGACATGATGATGGCTTTTGGCCTTGGTCATAAATTCGATACCGACATCCCATTTGAGCTTCCCGGCAACATTCCTTCCAGAGCCTATTTCGACCGCGTTTACCGTGGAAACTGGAACGCAATGACCGTGCGCTCGCTCAGCATCGGACAGGGCGAAATATTGCTTACACCCTTGCAATTGGCCAACCTGGCAGCTGTCATCGGCAACGAAGGCTGGTATTATGCCCCGCATCTGGTAAGGCAAATAGGCAATAGCTCGGATAGCCTCCCAGAAAGCTTTTCTGCAAAAATTTATACGGGTGTGGATGTGCGATACTTCAAAATCGTGAAGGAGGCCATGCTCAATGTGTTTGAAGGCGGGGGCGGAACAGCACGTCGCTATAAAATTGCCGATTATCAGGCGGCCGGAAAAACGGGTACCGTTCAAAACCCTCATGGCAAAGACCACTCTATGTTTATGGCTTTTGCGCCCTTCGACAATCCACGCATCGCCATTGCCGTTGTTGTCGAAAATGCAGGTTTTGGCGCCACCTGGGCCGCACCGATCGCCAGCCTCATGATGGAACAATTCCTGACCGGAGAAGTGAAACGAAAAGATCTCGAACAGCGAATGCTCGAAGCCATGCTCAACTAACCCGAATAACCATGCGCGAGGAAAGAAATATATTTCGCAATATCGACTGGATAACCGTTGGCATCTGCTTCGCACTCATGTTTATTGGCTGGATCAGTATTTATGCGGCCGTTTATGATGAAGAGCATCACAGCATATTCGACCTGTCGCAACGCTACGGCAAGCAATTGCTTTGGATTGCGCTTGCAGTGGTGCTGGCACTTTTTGTTATGCTAACCGACCCTAAATTCTTCAACGCTTTTTCCCTTCCAATCTATTTGGCAACTATCTTATTACTTATCATGGTGTTGCTGTTTGGCACCACCATCAGCGGCAGCAAAAGCTGGTTTCAGATCGGCGACTTCAGGCTTCAGCCCGCCGAGTTTGCCAAATTCAGCACAGCATTGGCACTTGCTTCGCTGCTTGGAAGAATTGATACCAGCCTTGAGCAGACAAAGACCAGAATCCTTGCTTTTTCGATTATCGCTCTGCCAGCGCTGCTTATTTTGCTGCAGTACGATACCGGATCGGCCATAGTGTTTGGCGCTTTCATGCTGGTGTTGTACCGCGAAGGACTGCCCGGCTGGCCCTTGTTGCTCGCCATGGCGGCTGGTGTGCTATTTCTGATAACGCTTTACACTTCACAAACAGCCGTGCTGATCGGTCTTGTTGCCTTGTTTGCCATCTCGCTTTTCTTTGTAAGGCGCGATCTTCAGAATATCCTCACCCTTTTGGGCTTCCTTGGAGCAGCCGTGCTTTTTGTGCTCAGCGTTGAGTTTGTGTTCGACAATGTGCTCGAGCCACACCAGCGCACACGCATCAATGTGCTCATTGGTCTGGAAGAAGACCTTCGCGGTGCCGGCTACAACGTCCATCAGTCGAAAATAGCCATTGGATCGGGGGGTTTTTTTGGTAAAGGATTTCTTCAGGGCACCCAAACCAAGTTCAACTTCGTGCCCGAACAAAGCACCGATTTTATCTTCTGTACAGTGGGCGAAGAATGGGGCTTCGTGGGTTCGCTGGTTCTTATTGGTCTCTATCTGGCGCTTTTTATCCGTCTGATTGAAATGGCCGAACGCCAGCGCTCCGTTTTTGCCCGCGTGTATGGTTATGCCGTGCTTGGTATCGTGTTTTTCCATTTCATGGTAAATATCGGTATGACCATAGGGCTGATGCCCGTTATCGGCATCCCTCTTCCTTTCGTAAGTTACGGTGGATCAAGCTTGTGGGCGTTTACCTTAATGCTTTTTGTATTCATTAAACAGGACGCCAACCGACTCAACCTGCTCTGATCCCTGCTTTGGCCAATCTGTCCCAGTGCTGACAAATCTGTCCGGTATTGTTGTCATGCTGTGCGTTTGCGGACAGATCCTGTATCGTCTCGCAAACGATTACTATAATCCAAGTACATTATAAAT
>DAIOUP010000299.1:0-3490 GCA_036759465.1 Bacteroidales bacterium | reverse complement strand
TCTCGGCCCAGCGCGAAAATTCCTCCCAGCGATCGTCCCAGCCGCGCTTTCAATAAAGTGATGGAAGCTTTTGGCCTGCCAAACAAAACCGAACAGGAAAAGCTGCAGCGTCAGCAGGCCATTCAGGAAGCCTCGGAATATGCTACGCTCATTCCTTTTAAGGTCATGCAAACCACAATGGAAGCTTTTCCGCTTATAGAGGCCATGGCCCGACACGGCAATCCAAATTCCGTTAGCGATGCGGGTGTGGGCGCGCTATGCGCCAGAGCCGCCGTGCTGGGAGCATTGCTCAATGTGAAGATCAATGCAGCAAGCCTTAAGAACAGGGAATTTGCTGATGCCAAACTAGCTGAAGGCGAAGCTATGGCTGCAGAAGCAATGAAATTGGAGGCTGAGATTATTTCTGTTGTTAATCAGGTAATTAGCGAAATGAAATGATTGTTTGAAATTATTCCCTCAGTGCAACAAGAGAAGATGCTTTGTTATTAAACAATTTGTTGTTCTGGTCGTAAATTACATCAGATGGATTGCTGTTGAAATAACTTTGCAGATACAAGATAAAATTTATGCAAATGGTTTTGTGTATATTGCATTTTAATGTACCTTTGCAGTCCGAATTTTTGAAAGGAACGTAAGCATGGCTAAGAAACAGAAAGAAGCACGGATTCAGGTGATTCTCGAATGCACCGAGCATAAAAACAGCGGTATGCCGGGTACTTCGCGTTATGTGTCCACCAAGAACAAGAAGAATACTCCTGAGCGTCTGGAGTTGCGCAAATACAACCCCATCCTGAAAAAGGTTACTGTTCACAAAGAAATTAAATAAGCTGAAAAATGGCAAAGAAAGTAGTAGCAACCCTGCAGACACAGGGTAAACAGTACGCAAAGGTGATTCAGATGAAACGCTCCGAAAAAACCGGCGCCTACACCTTCGTCGAAACCATTGTCCCGAACGACAAGGTTCAGGAGTTCCTGACCAAAAGATAATTAACGCAAATGTTTAAAGGGGAGTGAGCTTTTCCAACCAGTTTTGGAAAAGCTCATTTCTATTTCAAAGCCGACCTATGGGACTGTTTTCATTTTTTAGCCGCGATAAAAAGGAAGACCTGGAAAAAGGTCTGGAGAAAACCCGTGAGAGTGTTTTTTCGAAAATATCCAAGGCGCTCGTGGGCAAATCGAAGGTGGATGATGATGTGCTCGATGAGCTTGAGGAAATTCTTATCACCTCCGACGTTGGTGTAAATACTACCCTGAAAATCATCGAACGGATACAAAAGCGTGTTGCACAGGATAAATACCTTGGTGCTTCCGAGCTCAACGGCATACTTAAGCAAGAGATCGCAGCCCTGCTCATGGAAAACAATACCGGCGACGGCGACGATTTTGATCTTCCTGATGGTAAGAAACCATATATAATCATGGTGGTTGGCGTGAATGGCGTGGGTAAAACAACAACCATAGGTAAGCTGGCGTACAATTTCAAGGCGGCCGGAAAGCAGGTGGTCCTTGGCGCGGCCGACACTTTCAGGGCCGCAGCCGTCGATCAGATCAAGATTTGGGGCGAGCGGGCAGTTGTGCCTGTGGTTAGCCAGGGCATGGGAGCCGATCCGGCATCGGTTGCCTACGAAACGGTGAAAACCGCCCTTAGCACAGGTGCCGATGTGGCCATCATTGATACGGCCGGCCGACTGCACAATAAGGTGAACCTCATGCGGGAGCTTACCAAAATACGCACAGTGATGCAAAAACTCATACCCGATGCTCCGCACGAAGTTCTTCTGGTGCTTGATGGTAGCACCGGCCAGAATGCCTTTGAACAGGCCCGTCAGTTTACTGCAGCTACTGAGGTGAATGCACTTGCGCTCACCAAGCTCGACGGCACTGCAAAAGGTGGGGTCGTAATTGGTATTTCCGATCAGTTCAAAATTCCGGTGAAGTATATCGGCATTGGCGAAAAAATCAGCGACCTGCAGGTATTCAATCGTAAAGCCTTTGTTGACAGCCTCTTTAAAAATTCCTGACAATTACTGCCAATAGCTCAATGACGAAGAAGAAAATCGACATCGTAACCCTTGGGTGCTCAAAAAATACCGTTGACTCCGAACACCTTGCCGGCCTGATTGATCCTGAGCTTTATCAGGTAAATTTCGATACCGGGAAACCTGCCGACGTTGTTATCATCAACACCTGCGGATTTATTGGCGACGCCAAGGAGCAATCGGTGGACACCATTTTGCAATACGCGGATATGCGCAAACGCAGGAAGATTGAGCGTCTTATTGTAATGGGTTGTCTTTCAGAACGGTATGGTGCCGACCTGAAGCGCGAGATTCACGAAGTGGATGCCTTTTTTGGGGCCAACGACATGCATTCGGTTGCCTTGCACCTCGGCAGCGATCCTTCGCTGGTCAACACGATTTATCAGTACAAACGTAACCTTTCTACCCCAAAGCATTACGCCTACCTTAAAATCTCCGAGGGCTGCGACCGCACATGCAGCTTTTGTGCGATACCTCTGATGAGGGGTAAGCACGTTTCCGTGCCATTGGAGCAGCTCGTTGCCGAGGCCAAAAATCTGGCGCAAAACGGTGTTAAAGAACTCGTGCTCATTGCGCAGGATCTTACCTATTACGGCATCGACCGAAACGGTAAACGACAGATTGTTCAGCTCATCGAAAAATTGGGCGAAATTGAAGATATCAAGTGGATTAGGTTGCAATATGCCTACCCTTATCAGTTTCCGCTCGAGCTGCTCACCCTCATTGATCAGCATCCCAAACTTTGCCGTTATCTGGATATGCCCCTGCAGCATATCAGCGACAGGGTATTGCGCTCCATGCGTCGTTTTGTGACAAGGGCGCAAACGCTTCGCCTCATCGAAAACATCCGTGACAAGGTGCCCGGACTGGCCTTCCGTACTACGCTCATTGCAGGCTATCCGGGCGAGACGGAGGAAGAATTCGAAGAATTGTGTCAGTTTGTTGAAACACAGCGTTTTGAGCGTCTTGGAATTTTTGCATACAGCCATGAAGAAGGCACGCGCGCTCACCTTCTCGAGGACAATGTGCCCGACGAAGTGAAGCAGCAACGCGTTAACCGCATCATGGAAATTCAGCAGGACATTTCGCTCGAACACAATGCCAAACTTGTTGGCAAAAAGCTTAAGGTCTTGATCGATCGCACCGAAGCTGCACATTATGTGGGTCGTTCCGAATTCGACTCTCCGGAAGTGGATAATGAGGTACTTATTCCTGAACAATCAGGTCTGTTGCTCCCGGGTAACTTTTACAACATAAAGATCGACAAAGCTGATTACTTTGATCTTTATGGATCATTAGTGCCCTGATTAGCAGGCAACAAGATTTATTCAGCTTTTTTAACACATCTTTAATGGCGTGACCTTGCCTTTGGCATGGCAATTGCAATATTAATATCGGAATCTCATATTGGTTAATTGAGTTTTGGTTAGTGAAGAGAAGAGCCGCAACAG
>DAIOUP010000298.1:0-3500 GCA_036759465.1 Bacteroidales bacterium | reverse complement strand
ATCGGGGATGAGCGCGATGGTTTCGACAATTTCGGTTACCAGCGCTGCCCGACGGATAGGGTCGCGGCCCGATTCGTCAAGTAAAAGCTTGGTTTTGAATGTGATAAAGTCGGTAGCTTTGTCTTTGATAAAAGCTTCTACCTGACTCACAGCATGTTTTTGCACAAAGCTGTCGGGGTCGTCGCCATCGGGGAACAGCAGCACGCGCACATTCATGCCTTCCTCCAGAATCATATCCACCCCGCGCAGCGAAGCTTTGATGCCTGCAGGGTCGCCGTCGTAGAGGATGGTGATGTTTTTAGTGTAGCGCTTGATAAGCCTTATCTGCTCGGTGGTGAGCGAGGTGCCGGAGCTGGCTACAACGTTTTCGATGCCCGCCTGGTGCATCGAAATCACGTCGGTATAGCCCTCCACCAGCAGGCAATTGTCGAGCCGCGCTATGGCCTGCCGGGCAAAGAAGATGCCGTAGAGCGTCTTGCTCTTGTTATACACCTCCGACTCGGGCGAGTTGAGGTACTTGGCCTTGCTTTTGTCGCTGTCGAGTATGCGGCCGCCAAAGCCGATCACCTGACCCGTGAGGCTGTGTATGGGAAAGATTACCCTATCGTGAAAACGGTCGAAAAGGCGCTCTTCCGAGCCGGCGGCCAGTCCGGTTTGCAGCAGCAAATCGGCCTGATAGCCGTGCTGACGGGCATGCCGCACAAACGCCTCGCGCTGGCGAGGCGAATAGCCCAGACCAAACTTTTTGATGGTGGCTTCGCGGAATCCCCTTTCCTTGAAGTAGGACAAGCCCACCGATTGCCCTTCGGCCGTTTCGAAAAGCTGCTGTACGAAGTAGTTTTGCGCAAAGGTGTTGAGGTTGAGCAGCCTTTCGCGCAGGTTTTGAAGCAGAATCTCGTCGGGCGTGGCTTCGCGTTCTTCCACCTCGATCTTGTAGCGACGGGCCAGATATTTGAGCGCCTCGGGATAGCTCATGTGTTCGTGTTCCATGACAAACGAAGCCACATCGCCGCCCTTGCCGCAACCAAAACACTTGAATAGCGCCTTGGCCGGCGACACGGTGAACGATGGGGTTTTTTCGTTGTGAAACGGACAAAGACCAATCAGGTTGCTACCTCTGCGCTTGAGTTTCACAAAGTCGGCCACCACCTCTTCGATGCGGGCTGTTTCGAGTATGCTTCTTACGGTTTGCTGGGGTATCATGGCACAAATTCGGCTGCGCTAAATTAGCATCATCATGCTTTATGGGGTAACTTTACCAGCAAATTGAATCAATATTGCCACTTCAAATCCCTAATAACCACCTAAATCGCTGAAAAGATGAAAGATGCGGCCATCAAACTGCTCCAGTTGCAGAAAGAAAAGCTTTTTGCGAAGGATTTCGATCTCGACCCTTGGAAGAAGCAGACAGCATTGCTGCTCCGGCGCATTTTTGGCGAAAAGGACGGCAAGGCCCAGCAGATCGAACGGCTCGAGTTCGAGTTTTCGTCATGGAGTTTACGCGATGCTTCGGGCAGCGGTTCTTATTCCGAGCGGGTAAAACGCACCGCCGCCGCAGTACTCGATGCCGCCATGCTCGAGATTGAAGCCTTTGGCCTTGTTGAAGAGCAGTTGCCGCCCGATACCCTCAAGGCGCTGGCCGGCATCATTGCCGATGAGCTCACCGGCAGCCAGGTACGCAATATCCGGCAGATTTTGCAGGGGGCAGGCACCACCGACGAAAAACGCCGCCGCCTCGACGAAGTGTTTGAGCAGCTCGACAAGGTGCAGCTGAAGATTATTGTCACATCGCTCTTACTTTACCCCACCATGACCAAGACCTTTGGTAGCTAGGGTTGATTTGTTTTTGTTTGGTGTTTGAAGTTTTGTGTTCGGAGTTTTGTGTTTTGTTTTTTGGTGTTTACTCCCTGAGACTGTTTACTAAACCGTGTCAAGGCTATGCGAAAAGGCCCGGGAAGTGCCCGTTACTGAGTGCAAAAAGATTCAAATCACAAACCCGGGCTCATGAAAAATCCGTCCAAAAAATTTGCATTTTTTAACATTCTTCCTAATTTTATACTTTTGTCAGCCAACCGTTAGGATAGCCTGTAAATCAAGTGATTACGTTTTGCAACTGTCGAATGGATGGGACTGGCGGGGCGAAAGCGTACCCGGCACTGCAAAAAAGCGCTTCATCTGCAACACTCAATAAAATAAACCTTCAGAAAAAGTTTGGATGCCGCCTGAAAACTTGAAGAAAATAGTGCTGAGCAAAGAACTCCACCGTGGAATGGAGGTGGTGAGCCTTCAGTTCGTTAAGGACGAAACGCTTATCCGACATGCGAAGGCTTTGCCTGGGGCATGCTGGAGCCAGAGCCGCAAATTCTGGTATGTGCCTGCCGAAGGGTTTAAGCTCAACGAGGTCTTTAAAGCCTTTCGCAGACTGGCATGGGTGGATTATTCCGCCTTACGCTCCAATAAGGAAACCCCGGTGAGCAAGACAGCCGCCGAAAAAATTACGCTGCCAAAACTGACGGCACCGGCCGCCCTGCATCTTCAGGATTTCGACAGATGGCTAAGACACAAACGCTACAGTGCATCCACCATCAAAACTTACACCGGTGCCTTACAAAGTTTTTTGCGCTGGCTGGGCGAAAGGCCAACAGATTCAGTTGGTCGCGATGAGGTTGTGGCCTTTGTAAACGAGCACATCATTGCCAATAAACTCAGCTTTTCCTATCAAAACCAGGTGATCAATGCCCTGAAGCTTTTCTACGGTCAGGTGTTGTACAGCAGGCTTGATGTTGACAGTTTGGAGCGGCCCAGGCGGGAGTACAAACTGCCGAATGTGCTTAGCAAAGCTGAAGTGAAGACCATATTGGAAGCGCCAACCAATCTAAAGCACAGTGCTATGCTGAGCCTGATCTACGCCTGTGGACTAAGGCGAAGCGAACTGCTAAACCTGAAGCCGCAGGATGTTGATTCGAGACGACATTTGTTGATTATCAGAAATGCCAAGGGAAGAAAGGATAGGGTAGTGCCAATTTCGGACAAGACGATAGGGATGCTGAGGGAGTATTACACGAAATACAAGCCAAAGGTTTGGCTGTTTGAGGGACAGGTTGAAGGAGAACAGTACAGTGAGAAGAGTCTTCAAAGTGTGTTGAAGCAAGCCATAGCGAAAGCGGAAATTGATAAGCCTGTCACGCTTCACTGGTTAAGGCACAGCTATGCAACCCACTTACTGGAGTCGGGCACCGACCTCAGGTATATCCAGGAATTGCTTGGACATAAAAGCAGCAGGACGACAGAGATTTATACCCATGTATCCACAAAAAGCCTTCAAAAAATCAGATCACCGTTCGATGATTTGTAAAATTGCCGAAATTTGGGTCAATGGACTACCATTTTCAGACCTATACACCCAATTAGGATGCATATGTATGAAAAAGTTAGACCTATAAACGAGTTATGAGCAATTTGAAGAAGACTAACACGGTTAAAGTCAACCACTTTATGGT
>DAIOUP010000297.1:0-3501 GCA_036759465.1 Bacteroidales bacterium | reverse complement strand
CGGTACATTACCCTGCGTTTGCCGGTGCGCAAATCCTGCAGATACATCCTTATGCGGCCCTCGTCGCTGCTCACATAGCTCAGGTAGTTGCCATCGGGGCTGTAGTTGGGCCTGATGAAAGTCCTGTAAGTTCGGTATTTCAGTGGGAGGGGCTCTTGCGGCTTTTGCAGGCTGATGTCTTTATAGGATTGCTGGTAGTATTCGAACCAGTCTTTAGCCAGTTGCCTGAACTTGACCCCGGTAACTGCCTGAAATCCACTTTGAATACTTCTGCCCGACTGGGTCAGGTGTACTACATCGGGTATGGCTGATGCCCCGTAGGTTTTTTCGACAAAGCGCCAGAACGAGTGACCGGCCACCAGGGCATCATTACCTTCCATGCGGCTGAGTTTCCTGAACCTGCCCGATGTAATGCCCTGAAGCATAATACCGTCGTATTGGGTATTCCAGTCTTCCGAGAGGTAGGAGAGCAGGCCTTTCATATACCAGCCCGGCAAACGAAGCAGTGTGGCATTGCGTATCTGAGAGCCGAGGCTGCCGCCAAACATCAGCTGATTGACAAGTACATCGGCTATGCCGGCCCTGATTTGCCTTTCGAAGTTCACATAATTGCCGTCGAAATAGAGAATTACCTTGGTTCCCACGATGTGCGTGATTCCGCCAACATTGTACTGTTGCTCCGAAGCAAGGCCGATATTGCTTTGCTTCAGATCGCCCAGATTGTTGAATACGACAAACTGTATCTTATCGCTCAGTGTGGTTTGCAGCCTACGTTCCATGGCCAGCAACTGCCTGTCGGCATAACGGGCAGTATAGAGTGCCAGCTCGCTGCCGTTGAGGTAGAAATAGGTATCGAACTTATCGAACTGATAATACGACCAAATGGTCTCGCCCCATTGAATGCGGTTTTTCCCGAAATCCATCTGCGAGCCGCTGTAAAACTGTGCGCTTGCAGGCCAAACCCAAATAACCCCAAGCCATAATGCAAGGTACAGGCGGGCATTTAGGCAGGTGTTTGCAACGTATTTTCGCGAAAGGAGGGTCATTGTTAATCAACAAAATCGACGGGACTAAAGTAATACAATTCGTGCTTTTGCGCGGTTGCCCGGCAAGGGGCGGTTGCCAAATTGTAGGCCGAAATTCATAACACTTTGGGTCGAAATTTGTTAATTTGCAAAATACCCAAAGCGAAATAACCCGCCTCATGCAGATTAAAAAATTCGTTTTCAATCCATTCCAGGTAAACACCTACCTGCTGTTCGACGAAACCGGCCAATGCGCCATCATCGATCCTGCTTGCTCTTCGCCGTCCGAGCAACAGACACTCACCAGCTTCATTCAACAGCATAAGCTTACACCGGTTTTGCTTTTGCTAACCCATACACATATAGACCATATTTTGGGAGTGGCATGGGCCAAACAAACTTTTGGCCTCGAGGTGAGCGCCCACCCCGACAGCGAGGTCTATTTGCGCAATGCTCCCGATCAGGCCGAGCTTTTTGGTTTAAAATTGAGCGGAACTTTCTCTCCGGGATTGATGCTTAACGAAACGGAGGATGTTTTTTTTGGAAATTCCCGTATGAAAGTGCTGCATACACCCGGTCATGCGCTCGGTAGTGTATGTTTCTATCACGAGCCCACTGAAAGCTTATTTGCCGGCGATGTACTCTTTCATCAGAGTATTGGTCGCACCGACCTGCCGGGAGGCAATTACGACGTTTTGAAAAGCAATATCTGGCTAAAGCTATTCGTATTGCCCGATTCCACCGTTGTTTATCCAGGACACGGGCCGGAAACCACCATCGGCACCGAAAAGGTAACCAATCCTTTTGTGGCAATCGGGGCTTAGCCTCCGAAATTCTTTACTAGGCGGAGTACCTCATCGGCAATGTGGGCTTCGCTGAGGCTGTTCATGCAATCGAAATGTCCTTTGGGGCAGCGGTCGAACCCAATCTTTGAGCAGGGCCGGCATTTTAGCCCTGAATTTTCAACAATTACCGATTTCGATTCCTCGCCAGGCATATAGGGCCACATGCCCAGAGCCGGAACTGTGTTTCCCCAAACCGAAACCACCGGTTTGCGGTAAGCGGCGGCAATGTGCATCAAGCCGGTATCGTTGCTGAGCACAACCGCCGATTGTTTGATTACCAGCGCCGACTCCATAAGACTGAGCATGCCGCAGGCATTCCAGAGGGTTTTGCTATCAATATGATTTACAACGCTCTTTGCTCGCTCAGCATCGGAAGGGCCTCCGAGCAATACCACCGGAATGTCGAGCTTTTTGATAACCTCTGCAACTTTAGGCGCGGGAAGTATTTTGGTGTTGTGTTGCCCGCCAATCACAACGGCCACAAAGGGTTTGTCGATCCAGTCAGGAGCGTTTGATGGCAAAACGGCATCGCCGGAATAAAATTCAAGGCCCTGGGCATCATTCACAACACCAAGCGGCCTAACTGCCTCAAAGTAACGGTCAACTACATGAAGGTCGGGCATCAGATTCCATTTGAACCTGACAAGCAAATATTTTTTCAGATTGAGTTTGGGAAATCCGGCCGAGGGGATGCCGAGTGACTGCCTCACGCGGTGCGAACGCAGGTTGTTGTGCAGGTCGGCCACAAAATCGAACCGCTCGCTCTTCAATGCTTCTATGACCTTGCCCATACTTTTGTCGAGCAAATGCACCTTGTTGACGTGCGGGTTGTTGCTAAAAAGCAAATGGTTTTGCTTTTTAGTGAGCACATGCAGCTCAACATCAGGAAGTTGATTTTTTATGCAACGAACCACCGGACTTGTGAGCACAATGTCGCCAATGGAGCTGAAGCGGATGAGCAGGATTTTTTTAACGACCCTCATACCGGCAAAAGTACAAACAAAGCAGGCCGGCCAAAAAGCTTAATTTCGCAGCATGAAAGTCATCGATACCCACGCACATCTTTACCTCGGCGAATTCGACAGCGACCGCGAAGCCATGATGCAGCGCGCTATGGATGCCGGTGTACAAGCATTTTTACTTCCCAATATAGATGCCGAAAGTATTGGGCCAATGCTTCAGATGTGCACTCAATGGCGCGGGCAGTGTTTTCCGATGATGGGGCTTCATCCAACGTATATTAATGAAGATTACAAAAAGCAGCTGGACACCATTGGCAGGCATCTTTTCGATGGAGGCTATGTGGCGGTTGGCGAAATTGGTATTGACCTTTATTGGGACAATACCTTTGCCCGGCAGCAGGAGGAGGCTTTCGTGGAACAGCTTGGCTGGGCGGCGAAGCTTGGTTTGCCCGTTGCAATCCATACCCGCGAGGCTTTTCACGTGATACTCGATTTGGTCGAAAAAAACCAGGACGGACGCCTTAGTGGTGTTTTTCACTGTTTCACCGGAGGAACGGATGAAGCAAGACGAATACTTGAACTGGGATTTTACTTTGGCATAGGTGGGGTGGTTACCTACAAAAAATCGAACCTGCCGGAAGTCCTTAAGC
Organism: Bacteroidales bacterium; assembly: GCA_036759465.1. GTDB lineage: Bacteria > Bacteroidota > Bacteroidia > Bacteroidales > F082 > JALNZU01. The sequence continues at coordinate 19 of DAIOUP010000297.1, read as the reverse complement.
AGATTCCTGCCGACCGCAT
>DAIOUP010000296.1:0-3502 GCA_036759465.1 Bacteroidales bacterium | reverse complement strand
ATTGAAGATCAGGCCCTTTTTGCCGAGTGGCGAAAGAAATCGGCCAAGGAAGGACTGAAGTTTCGCGTTGGTCGTTGGAATATCCCCAGTCGCCCAGTTGCCATTCTAATTGATTTCACCACCCTCTTTGGCAGCAAGAATGAGATCTTCGCCAAGCTGTGGGAAACATACCAGCTCGACTCGCTGCACGGGCAGTGGGACTATGTGGAGCCCGCCATGTTTGGCTATGCTGCAGGCAAGGTGATTGAAAGTTTTTACCTCAATTTCATGCCGGGCAACGACAAAGTTGTGGCCCACTTCCACGAATGGATGACCGGCACCGGCGTTCTATACCTGAAACAGGAACTACCCCAGGTGGCGACTACATTCACCACGCACGCCACCTTTTTAGGACGTTGCATTTCGTCGAACGGGCTTGCACTATATGGTCAGTTGAACGAATATCAACCTGCCGCCACTGCAACCCGATTTGGGGTAACCGCACAGCAATCGCTCGAAAGTCTAGCGGCCCGGCACGCAGATGCTTTCACCACAGTGAGCGAAATTACCGCCCGCGAATGCGAACAATTTCATGGCCGCAAGCCAGATGTGATTACCATCAACGGCTTCGACGAGAAGATAGCAGGAGAGCCGGCCAAACTTTCCGCCCGCCGTGCCAATAGCCGTAAAAGAATCCTCCAGGTGGCCTCCCTGCTGGCGGGAACTACCCTTCCAGACGACACCCTGCTCGTGCTCAACAGCGGCCGATATGAGTTCAAAAACAAAGGTATCGACCTGTTTATCAATGCCATCAACAGCCTTCAGGTGCATGGAGGTCTCAACAGGCCTGTGGTAGGCATCATTGCTGTTCCAGCCAACAACAACGGCCCTGTGCACGAGCTTCGCGACTGCCTTGAAAATCCAGGATGTACCGGGCTCGAAGGCAATCAGTTTGTAACCCATTTTATTCCTGATCAGGCCCACGATCCGGTGCTGCAAAGCATACAACAGCTGGGTATGCAGCAGCACAATGCCAACAGGGTGCATCTGATTTTCGTTCCGGTATATCTGAACGGCGACGATAAGATTTTCAACCTCAGTTATTATGACTTCCTTGCCGGCATGGACCTCACGGTCTTTCCATCTTACTACGAACCCTGGGGCTATACTCCGCTCGAGAGCATCAGCTTTGGTGTGCCTACCATCACTACCAGCCTTGCCGGATTTGGCTTGTGGGTGCGCGAGTCGGGCATGGACGGCAGGGCCGTGCATGTTATCGAACGTAAGGAAGATAATGCCATCGACGTTTATGAACAAATCGCAGCACTTATCCGCCGTCAGGCCGACAGGCAGGGCAATGCTACCGAGGCGCCAAGCAGCGTAGCTATGGCCATTGCCGGACATTTGCTCTGGAATGAATTGATGGCCAATTACGAAAAGGCATGGCATCTGGCGCTGAGCAAGCTCGAAAAACGCTCAGCCGTGTTTAAATCAAGACAATTTTTAGAAACCCTTAGACCTTTCACTTTGGAAAAACAAGACCAACCTACCTGGAAAAAAGTACTCATCCAACCTGTATACACAAAGGAACTGCAAAAGCTTCAGGAAATAGCACAAAATCTGTGGTGGTCATGGAACTATGAGGCCTCCGCCCTTTTTGAGTCGATTAATCCTCAAAAATGGGAAGACTTCGATCACAACCCCATCCCACTTATGGAGAGCCTCAGTGCCAAACAAATGGAGGCACTTGAAAACAATGCCGGGTTTGTGGAAAGGCTCAACATGGTGTATACGCAGTTCCGCAATTATATGGAGCAAGCCCATACAAGACCTGAACCCATTGCCTACTTTAGCATGGAGTACGGCTTGCACAAAAGCCTGAAGATTTACTCCGGAGGATTAGGCGTTTTGGCCGGCGACTACCTGAAAGAAGCCAGCGATTCTGGAGTAAACATCACCGGTGTGGGACTGCTATACCGCTACGGCTATTTTCAGCAGGAAATTGCGCCCGTTGGCGATCAGGTGGCTCAATATATTCCCCAGAAATTTACGCATCTGCCCCTCGAACCAGTGCGCGACGAGCATGGCAACTGGATTATGGTTACCATAGCCTTGCCTGGACGTAACCTCACGGCTAAGGCATGGCGTGTACCTGTGGGTAGGGTTTCGCTTTACCTGCTCGATACCGACATCGAAGAAAACAGTGCCGACGACCGCACCATCACGCACCAGCTTTACGGTGGCGACAGCGAGATGCGTTTCAAGCAGGAGATGCTTTTGGGCATCGGCGGCATCAGGCTGTTGCGAAAAATTGGCATTGAACCGCTGGTATTTCACAGCAATGAAGGACATTCGGCGTTCATTGGGCTAGAAAGGCTGCGCATGATCATGAAAGATCATCAGGTGAGCTTTGACGTGGCCAAAGAAGTCGTTCGTTCTTCCACCCTGTTCACTACGCATACGCCTGTTCCGGCCGGTCACGACGCTTTTGAGGAAGATCTGCTACGCACCTATATGACGCACTATCCTGAGCGTTTGAGCATCAGCTGGGACGACTTTGTCAACCTTGGTAAATTCAGGCCCAACGAAGCCGGACAGAAGTTTTCGATGAGTGTGCTGGCCACTAACCTTAGTCAGGAAGTTAACGGGGTAAGTCAGATTCACGGCAGGGTATCACGCGAAATGTTTCAGGAGCTTTATCCAGGCCATTTTGCCAATGAGCTGCATATTGGCCACGTTACCAATGGCGTGCACTATTACACCTGGGCCGACGCTACTTTCCAAATGCTTTACAAACAAAATTTCCCTCAAGACTTCGAAAAGCATCAGCATGATGCCGAATTGTGGCAGAACATTTATAAGGTGCCTGCCGAAGAAATTTGGGATATAAGACAACAGTTGAAGAAAGAGCTTGTTACCTATCTGAAATTCAGACTTAAACAAGAGCTTACGAGGAGACAGGAAAGCCCCAAGCTCATTATCAAAATCCTTGAAACCATCAACGAAAAAGCGCTGATTATCGGTTTTGCCCGTCGTTTTGCTACATACAAGCGTGCCCAGCTGTTGTTTCACAACCTCGAGCGCCTCGCTGCTATCGTAAATCGAACCGACAGGCCTGTGATCTTCGTTTACGCAGGCAAGGCTCACCCGCGCGATGGCGCCGGTCAGGAGCTGATAAAACGCATCATAGAAGTAGCTCGAAAACCTGAGTTTGTCGGAAAAGTACTTTTCGTAGAGAACTATGATATGGAATTGGGTAAAAAGCTCACCAGCAGCTGCGATATCTGGCTCAACACGCCAACCCGACCCATGGAAGCCTCGGGCACCAGTGGCGAAAAGGCAGTTATGAATGGCGTGCTCAACTTTTCGGTGCTCGACGGCTGGTGGGCCGAAGGCTACAAACCCAATGCCGGATGGGCCATTCAGGAAAGCCGAACCTACGAGAATCAGCAGTTTCAGGACGAGCTGGATGCTGAAACAATTTATAATCTACTTGAAACCGAAATCATTCCTGCCTATTTCG
>DAIOUP010000295.1:0-3519 GCA_036759465.1 Bacteroidales bacterium | reverse complement strand
TTTTGAACCGGACAACAGCTCAACAAAACTTTTTAAACGAAACGCAAAAACGGTAAAAGTTTGTTTAAAATCATTCTAAACAAGCGCCGTTTGATTAATTTTGCATCCGATTACTTAAATACTCAATCAACAAAGAAAGCCATATAATACCATATAATAGAAGTCTATGAAGATTGAAAACGAAAGGGTCGGCATACTTGCTTACCGAATCCATATTGAAAATGCTCAGGGCGAACTACTTGAAGAAGCTCCGCTGAATCAGCCACGCACCATGTTGTTTGGTACTGGAAGGGTGCTGAAAAGCTTCGAGGAGCACCTGCTCGGTCTGCGCTCAGGCGAAACATTCGAGTTTCATATCAAGCCGGAAGAAGCGTTTGGTGCATATAATCCGCAATTGGTTATTGACGTTCCCAAAACCGCTTTTATGGTAAAAGGCGAGATCAAGCCAGGTTTGCTTGAAATTGGCCGCACTATCCCGATGATGGATCGTGAAGGAAACCCACTTGATGGCAGGGTTGTGGCCGTGAACGGTGTTTCGGTTACCATGGACTTCAACCATCCGCTTGCGGGTAAAACCCTATACACCGTTGGCGAGGTACTCAATGTTCGCGAAGCAACCTACGAAGAGCTAAACCCTGCGCCTTCGGGCTGCGGCTGTGGCACCCCCGATTCGGGCTGTTGCGGTGGAGGTGGTCATCACCATCATCACGAACACGAACATGCTCATGCGCATCATGGCGGCGGCTGCGGTCATTGCGGCGATGGCGACGACTTTAGCGGGTCTTCGTGCAACTGCTGATGAAATTTCAATTGCACTAAACAACCCCAAAAACCGGCTATTCAAGCCGGTTTTTTTAAAAAAACGGCCCGCAAAATTGCGAGCCGTTTTTGCATCAATAAACCTTAACGATTATCTCACAGTAAGCTTTTGCGTGGCCATGCCGTGTTCGGTGTCAACCTGCAGGATGTAAACACCCGGCTTCATTGTTTCGGTATTAATTCTTAATTCAGGTGTTCCGGGAGCAATGCTTTGAACAAGCTGTCCGAGCTGATTAAGAATGTTCACTTTCTTAATGAGGGTGTTCGAGGAGAGCATCACGTAGGTCTGTGCCGGATTGGGGTACATGCTTACATAGGTTTGCTCGCCTTTTTCGTTCAAACCAACGAGAACGGTAATCCAAACATTGATATTGACTTGCGGTGTAACCTGGTCGTTGGTGCGCACATGGAGTTTTCCGCGCTGAACGGTGAGTTGCGGTAAGTTTGCAGCATTGATGTTTACAGTAACATCAGTGGTTGCCCCTGGCTGGATAGCCATTTGGTTAGGCGTGGCCGAGAGCCAAACCGGACGTGCATTACCCTCGAGTTTTGCACGGATGTTCCAGTTGCGGGGAAGCGTAAGCAGCGACCAACCCGGACCAGATGAAACCCAGGCACCGTCGGGGTGCTGTGGGCCTGCGTCGGCACCAGCCGGAAACAAACCGGCTGGTTGATCCATCCAATAGCCTACCCATAGATCGCGGCCAGTGATGAATACCGGGGTAGTAAGGTTTACGTTGTTCCATCCGGGCAACGGATTAAATGTTTGCTCAAGAACAAGTTGTCCCGGTCCGGGGAGGGTGATTGTGCCCATATCCCAAACCATAATTTTGTGTGCATTAGCAGGTTGGTTGATGTAGATCTGGAGCTGCGTGAGCATCATACCGTTATACTGAGCTACCATCGAGGCCGGGAAACGAACGGCAGCGCGCCATTGGGCACCATTGGTGAAACCAATACCTGTAGCATTATCACCGTCATAGTTAAGAATAACGGTGGGGCGGGTGTCGTTGGCAGGAGCACCTCCGTTGGTCGGGACAGGCGATTCAACAAACTCACCGATTGCCTGTGGCAGCTCGGTCTGTGGCAGATAATTGAATCCTGTTTCGGTAGGCGGGTCGAAAGATGGAACGATGTTCACATTAAGCGGTTGTCCACCGGTATTGGTGATGGGCAGGTTGCGGGTCTGTTGAGTGCCCTGTGCAATATTTAGGATGATGGGTGATGCGCTTACCTGAATGGTGGGACCAGCAACACCAGCAACGAGTTCAGCATAACCGAGGTTGTCGAAATAGTATAGCGGAGTCATACCAGTTGTTGAACCGGCATAGAAATTAACACCACCTAACTGCTTGGTTCCGGCCTGACCTTGAGCCTGCAGGCTGTAACGCCACTGGTAAACCTGAACATTATTGATCTTTACCTTGGCCGAGTCGGCATCCAAATTGATTTCGTTGATCACCTTGAACCAGGTGTTCATCGGGAAGGTAAAAGTGGCTGCATTATTGCCGCCGGCATGCATGTAGCCCGTACCGTTGTTGTCGAAATAAACTTCGAAGGCCCATTCTACTCCGGGGTTTTCGAAATGCTGGAAATTATAGTAACCGGCACGGCTGGTAGGAACAAACATATCCCATTCAACAAGGTACTTGCCTGAGGTTTTATTGCCAAGCTTGAAAACAAGGTCGGTTGTTCCGGCAATCTTTACCGACATGGGAGCGCTCTGAGCCTGTTCGTTGCTAAAGCGGGCGTCTTCGGCCGTGCCTGGGGTATTACTCCAGGTACGGAACCATTGCGGAATGGTTTGTGCAACATAACCGTTATTGGGATATGTGTCGAAATTGCTCTGATAGAGCCACTGCTCAGTCTGAGCTTCATAAACAATATCGTCAACATAATATGTAGGCGTCATTCCTGTTGTTGAACCAGCATAGAAGTTTACGCCACCAAGCTGTTTCGTACCGGCCTGACCCTGTGCCTGCAAGCTGAACTGCCAGCTATGAACCTGAACACCGTTGATTTTTACCTTGGCATTATCAGCATCAAGGTCGATTTCGTTTTCTACATTGAACCAGGTGTTCATGGGGAAACTGAAGGTAGCTGCATTGTTTCCGCCGGCATGCATATAGCCGGTGCCATTGTTGTCGAAATAAACCTCGAAAGCCCATTCAACACCCGGCGCTTCAAAATGCTGGAAGTTGTAATATCCGGCACGGGTGGTGGGGATAAACATCTTCCAGTTGACCTTGTACTTGCCGGCTGTCTTGTTGCCAAGCTTCAGTACGTTGTCGTTGATGCCAGAAATCTTCAATGATTTGGTTGGGCTGGAAGCTTGTTCGGCGCTGATAACACCATCCTCGGCTCCACCGGGTTGATTGCTCCAGGTAATCCAGCGCGCAGGATTTGATTGGGCAATTTTGGCGCCCACGGCATAGCTTTCAAAATTTTCCTGATAAAGGATCTCCTTGCTTTGCGACATGGCAGGAAGAATACCAGCAAGACAAAGTGCAGCAAGAAGGAAAAGCGTAAAATTTCTCATAGCATTGGAATTTGGTTAATACTAATTGTTGCTTTTGATAAGGACAAAAGTAACTTTTTTGAATGCAGGCTGCATCAAAAAAAATTCCTTGAATCATTTTGCCTGAGCCGACCTGGATCGGTTTGCACGATCCTCGTTGAATATGTAGAGTAGTCTTAGAC
>DAIOUP010000294.1:0-3556 GCA_036759465.1 Bacteroidales bacterium | reverse complement strand
ACCCCGACATCGTTTATGCCTTTATCGACCAGCTTATTAATGGTCAGTTTACAGCCACCGTTTATCGCAGCACCAACGGCGGAACAAGCTGGTCGCGCACCAACGACGCAGTTGTAGCCGGAATGAACAGCAATTTTGGCTGGTATTTCGGACAAATACGCACCGACCCGCGCAACGACAACCGGTTTTGGATACTCGGCGTTGACCTATACCGTAGCGACAACGGAGGCCAAACCTTCACCCAACTGGCCGGATATTACAACATCAACGACATTTATGTTGACCATCATGCCCTGTGGATTCACCCCGTTTCAGGCCTCATGTGGCATGGCAACGACGGTGGCCTCTACCGCTCGGCCGACCTCGGCGTGTCGTGGACTAAAATAAATAAGCTACCACTAACCCAATTCTATACCATTGAGGTGGACTACCTCAACCCCCAACGCCTATACGGCGGCACCCAGGACAACAACACCGTGCGCACCTGGACCGGCGCCAACGACAACTGGGACCGCATCCTCGGCGGCGACGGCTTTTACACGCTTATCGACTACACCAATTCCAACACCATTTACGCCGAATCGCAATGGGGCAACCTCTACCGTAGTGACAACGGCGGTCTGAGCTTCAGCTGGATAGGCTCCAACTGGTCGGGCGAACGCACCAACTGGTCATCGCCCCTCATCATGCACCCCACCGATCCTCAAACGCTTTATTTTGGCACCCACCGTATCTGGAAAACCACCAATAAAGGCCAATCGTGGCAGGCCGTGAGCGCCGACCTCACCCGACAGCTGACCTCCAGCGGCTTCAGCACCATCACCACCTTGGCCATCTCGCGCCTTAACCCTAACCTCATTCTGGCCGGCACCGACGACGGACGCGTGCACCTGAGCACCAGTGGCGGATTGTTCTGGACCGAAATCACCGCCGGCCTGCCCCTGCGCTGGATCACCCGACTGGCTTTCGACCCCTTCGAAGTGAACACCATCTACGCCACTGTCTCCGGCTTCCGATGGGATGAGCCTCATCCTTACGTATTTAGGTCAACCAACCTTGGTCAGACCTGGACGCCCATTCAGGGCAACCTGCCTCTGCTGCCTGTCAACGTCGTCGTCCCCGATCCGCAACGCGAAGGCTGGCTGTATGTGGGCACCGATGCAGGCATCTTCTACACCGAAAATGGCGGCCAGCAGTGGCAAAGCCTCATGGAAGGCATGCCCATGGTACCCGTAACCGACCTCAAAATACACGCACCAACCTACACTCTTGTAGCCGGCACCTACGGTAACTCGGCCTACCGGCTCAACCTTGGGATGATCACCTCAACCCAGAAAATCGCATCTGATAAGTTATTCAATATGAAGGTGTTTCCAAACCCTGCCCCGCGATTCGAAGCAATCAATCTGAGCTTTACTGCCCCGCATTACAGCACTGTTGAAATGAGCCTTATCGACCAGCAGGGCCGATTGCTCAGTCAGTTTAAACTTTTGGCCGAGCATGGCATAAACCAGAATATCCGTCTTTCCGAAGTGATGAACACACAGCTCAAGCCCGGAAACTACCTTTTGCAATTACGCAGTGGCAACCAAACCCAAACCACAGTGTTCACAATTGCCTCAGCACAGTAATTACTAACTGTCAAACACCAATCTTACCATTACCCTAAACATCCCATCGAACTCCTAACCCGTAACTCGCAACGCTTAACCCGTAACCAACACGTTCGCAATACCCTCCACATCCAGCCCGCAAAACTTCAGCTGCTCATCATTACTTCCATGCGGCACGAAAACATCCGGAATACCAAGCCTGATGAGTTTATTTTTAAACCCAAATTCTGCTGCCCACTCCATCACGGCACTGCCCACACCACCGGCAAGCACCCCGTCCTCTACAGTAACGACAACCGGATAATTCTCAAAAGCCCTTTTCAGGAGTTCCTGGTCCAGTGGTTTGGCAAAAACCAGATCATAATGTCCGGGGGTAATTCCTTTACCGCGTAAAATTTTGATAGCCTCCTGCACCCTCAGTCCAGATGCCCCATAGCTGAGCACCAACACATCTTTGCCTTCCGTTATCAAACGTCCTTTACCAAAAGGCATTATCGAAGGTGGTCGATTCCAGTCGGGAACGCTCACCGCCCCGCGGGGATAACGGATCGCCACAGGACCTTCGTTGTAGTATTGAGCGCTATGTAAAAGGTTGCGCAGACATTCGGCATCCATGGGTGCCGAAACGATCATATTCGGCACACTTCGCAAATAGGCAATGTCGAAAGCCCCCTGATGCGTAGCACCATCCTCGCCCACCAGTCCGGCCCTGTCGATGCAAAGCACTACGGGCAGTTTCTGCAGGGCGTTGTCGTGAATCAGCTGATCCATAGCCCTTTGCAGAAAAGTGGAATAGACTACGCAATAGGGTTTCAGGCCTTCGGTGGCCAATCCTGCTGCAAATGTTAGGGCGTGTTGTTCGGCAATATCCACATCGAATACGCGCTCCGGAAAACGTTCGGACATCATATTGAGCGAACTGCCCGATGGCATAGCAGGTGTGATGGCCACAACCTTTGGGTTAGCTGCGGCAATTTCTGACAGGGCTTTGCCAAACACATGCTGCCACAGCACAGCTTTTTCAGGGGCAGGAGCGTACAACTTGCCCGTTAAGCGGTCGAAGCGCCCTGGTGAATGGTAGAGCACCTGCTCCTGCTCGGCTTGCCCAAAACCCTTACCCTTTGTGGTAATCACATGCAACAGCTTCACGCCCGGCATTGCTTTGGCTTTACTCAGCGCAGGGACAAGCTGATTGAAATCATGCCCGTCAACTAGGCCAATCGCTTTGATGCCAAACGCTTCGAACAGCGGATGCCCTCCTGCAAAATCGCCTTTTCTCGCACAACTGAGGTATTCCCTCAGCGCGCCAGAAGTTTTATCTATGGAGATGTCGTTGTCGTTGAGCACGATAAGCAGATTGATGTCTTCGCCGCCCGCCTGATTTAAAGCCTCGAAAAACATCCCTCCGGTAATGGCCCCATCGCCCGCTACGGCAATGTGATGTTGCTGCTTTTTGCCTTGCAGCCTGGCCGCCACAGCCATACCGACGGCCGCTGAAAGGGCAGTGGAGGCATGACCTGTGCCGAAAGCATCATAAATACTCTCCTTTCGTGTAGGAAAACCGCTGATTCCCTGCCACTTTCGCAAAGAGGAGAAAGAGTCCATGCGGCCGGTAATGATTTTATGTGCATAGGCCTGATGACCAACATCCCAAACCAATTTGTCGTTGGGTGTATCAAAAACGTAATGCAGGGCTATGGCCAGTTCCACCGCACCCAGCGAAGCGCCCAGGTGACCGGCGTTAACGGCCACAACATCCAGGATCAGGTTACGAATTTCGTGGGAGAGCAGCGCAAGCTGTTCAAGGCTGAAACCCCTGATATCCTCAGGCGAATCAACCTTGTCCAGCAAAACCTCTTTTTCGGCCATTTCAATAATTTCGGCAAAATTAGCCAATTGCCCGATCAAAACTTACTCATCCCCCACCCTCGCTCCCCTAAGCG
>DAIOUP010000293.1:0-3561 GCA_036759465.1 Bacteroidales bacterium | reverse complement strand
TTACAACACAGTCGAATATGCGCTTACTGAGGATGAATTAATTCCCGCAGATGGTGCCGGCATTCCGAAAAATAAGCCTATAGAACTCGAACTTGATCCTGTTGTTTCGCCTGTTGCTATGGTCACTCCGCCTGCGGCTACCGCAGATGATCCGGTGTTGGAAGTGGCCAATCCAAAGAAGTCGGGCGAGTCTTCAAAGTCCAAAGGCACCATTGAACGACAGACCATCGATACGGTTTACGACCCCACGCTTGACCTACCCGACTACAAGTTTCCACCGGTCGAATTGTTGAACAACTATGGCGATGGCACCATTACGGTCGAGCGCTCGGAGCTGGAAGCCAACAAGAAACGCATTGTTGAAACGCTCGCCAACTATTCGATTGGTATCGAAAAAATCAAAGCCACCATCGGGCCAACGGTAACCTTGTACGAGATCGTACCTGCCCCCGGTGTCCGCATCAGCCGTATCAAAGGGCTGGAAGACGATATTGCCCTAAGCCTTTCGGCACTTGGCATTCGCATCATCGCACCCATACCTGGTAAAGGCACTGTGGGTATCGAAGTACCCAATATGAAGCCCGAGCTGGTTTCGATGCGCAGCATCATCGGCTCGGAAAGGTTTCAGGGCAACAATTTCGAACTGCCTTTCGGCTTGGGCAAAACCATTGCCAACGAAAGCTTTGTAGCCGACCTCACTAAGATGCCGCACATCCTTATGGCTGGTGCAACCGGACAAGGTAAGTCGGTGGGCCTCAATGCCATCATCACCTCTTTGCTCTACACCAAGCACCCGTCGGAGCTCAAGTTTGTGATGGTCGACCCCAAAAAGGTGGAGCTCAACCTCTATAGCCGCATCGAAAGGCATTTTCTGGCTAAACTGCCCGACTCGGAAGAAGCCATTGTTACCGATACGCGTAAGGTGGTGCGCACACTCAACTCGCTTACCATAGAGATGGACAACCGCTACGAGCTGCTCAAGGATGCTCAGGTGCGCAACATTAAGGAATACAATGAAAAGTTTAAGGCACGCAAACTCAACCCTCAGCAGGGCCATCGTTTTCTACCTTATATCGTGCTCATTATCGACGAGTTTGCCGACCTGATCATGACGGCCGGCAAGGAGGTTGAGGGGCCTATAACCCGACTGGCGCAGCTTGCCAGGGCTGTGGGGCTACACCTGATAATTGCCACCCAGCGCCCTACAGTGAACATTATTACCGGAACCATCAAAGCCAATTTCCCGGCGCGTATTGCCTTCCGTGTGATCTCGCGCACCGACTCGCGCACCATCCTCGATACCGGTGGCGCCGATCAACTGGTGGGCCGTGGCGATATGCTTCTGAGCACGGGCAGTGACCTTATCCGACTGCAGTGTGCGTTCATTGATACTCCTGAGGTTGAGCGTCTTACGGATTACATTGGTTCTCAACGCGGCTATCCTGATGCCTTCCATCTGCCCGAATATGCCGACGAACAGGACGAAGTAGGCGAGATTCTCGATGCAGGAGAGCGTGATCCGCTCTTTGAAGATGCTGCCCGCGTTATAGTTGAAAACCAGCAAGGTTCTACCTCGCTGCTTCAGCGAAAGCTCAAGCTTGGCTACAACAGGGCCGCCCGCATCATCGACCAGCTCGAAGCCGCAGGTATCGTAGGGCCTTTCGAAGGTTCGAAGGCACGCGAAGTAAAAGTGAACGGGACAATGGCTTTGGAACAGTTTTTGAAGGATTATTACCAGCGTACGAATAACGAAAAGTGATGAAGAAAGTAATTCTGTTGATGCTCCTGTCAGGAGCAATATTGTTTGCCCGGCAGGCTGTTGCACAAAAATCTGCAGATCAGCTGCTTAAAGCCGTGGTAGAAAAAACCCGCAATACGCCTAATCTCAAGATCGAGTTTTCGTATCAGATGATCAACACCAAGGCGGGGATTAACGAGAAAAAGAACGGTACCCTGTTTTTGAACGGCGACGCCTACAAAGTGCTTATTGACGGTCAAACCATTGTGAGCGACGGGAAAACGGTATGGACCTATCTGCCCGAAAGCAATGAGGTGATGGTCAGCAATGCCGGAACAGGAGATGAAGCGCTGAGCCCGACCAGTTTGCTTTCTTCTTATTTCAAAAACTACAAAGCCACTTTTGGCAACGATAAGGAGAATACCTCGAAAGGCCTGAAAACTATTGAACTGAGAGGCGCTGCCGGCAGCAAGTTTCCAAAAGTTCTCGTCGGAGTTCGTGAGGCTGCTGAGCAGTTGGGTAAGCTGGTCATTTTCGATAATGGAGGCAATAAGTTCGTTTACGACATGAGCCGAATGACACCCAACACAACACTGGCGCGCAACTTCTTCACTTTCAATCCGGCCGATTATCCCGGCATCGATGTGGTTGATATGCGATGAAAAGACTTCTCATTATCCTGGCCTTTCTGCCGGTTTTTAGCTTTTCTCAGGTAAACATCGAACGATATTATCGCGACAATACCCGTGAGGGTTTTATGTTTTCGAATGCCTTTGGATTCAATATCGCTTCGGGTAATACCAGCTACCTCGAGCTGACAGACCGTTTCAGGGTGGATTACAACGGTCCGCGAACTGACTATTTTACAATTCTTGAGTATAATCTGCGCAATTCCTCAGGTAAAAAAAGCGCGCACAAGGGTTTTGTACACTTTCGTACCATTTACGATCTGGATGTAAAAGCCGTGATGATGGCCGAAGGATATTTGCAGCAACAGTTTGACGAATTTCTTTTGCTCCGGAGCAGAACACTCCTGGGTGGTGGCTTCAGGTTCAACCCCGTTAATCTGGCCGATAGCGCCTGGAAAGCAAAGACTAAGGTGAGGCTGTTTGTGGGTACCGGCATTTTTCTTGAGCACGAGAGCTACTCCACCCGACCACGACAGACCGTAAGCCTCATGCGATCGTCATCCTATCTTTCGCTGTTATGGGACCCCGGTAAGAACTTCAGCATTAACATGATCAACTATTTTCAGCCCGCACTCAACGATTTCAGCAATTTCCGCTATTCTCTTAACATGAGTATGAGCACGCCTATCAACGAGCGCTGGCTGTTTGTAATGAGTGCCGAATATTTCTATCGCTCCGAGCCGATCGGAGGCAAAAAGCCCAACGATCTGGAAATAAAGAATACCTTCCGATTTACTTTGTGATGTGTTGTAAATAGCTGTATAACAGCTATTTCACATTGAAGCTCAACATCAGCTGATCTTCGATAAAGAGCTCGAAGCGGTCGTCGATATGAGTTGGTCCAACGCCCTCAGGCGTACCGGTGAAGATGTAATCGCCTTCGCGCAGGGTTACGAACTGCGAAACATAGGCGATAATACGGTCGAAGTTGAAAATCATGTCTTTGCTGTTGCCTCTCTGTCGCCATTCGCCATTGATTTTCAGGCCAAAGTTGATGTTGTCGGGGCTGGTGAACTGCTCTTTGGGCAGAAACTTGCTTACAGGCGCTGAAAAGTCGAAGGCTTTAGCCACTTCCCAGGGCAGACCCTTTTGTTTGCATTCGGCCTGCAGGTCGCGTGCGGTGAAGTCTATACC
>DAIOUP010000292.1:0-3593 GCA_036759465.1 Bacteroidales bacterium | reverse complement strand
TGAGATTGTAGCATGTGGCAGCCAGCAGCACATGTTTGTTGGCTTGTATGATACCGCTGGTGTTTATGCGCCTCATGTTTATAATTGGGCAATTTACGCGAAGACGAATTGTTATGCCTGGGCATCATAAATACGCACAAATGCGCTGGAGGCTCTGAAAAACCCTTTTTCACTCCTCCATTTCGTCGGCCGTCCATGCCGACACACCGAGCAGCACCCAACCAGCTACCATCATCAGGCCACCCAGGGGCGTAACGGGCCAGATCCACGAAAGCGTCCAGCCTGTGAGTTCGCGGGTACTAAGTAGAAAAAGCGAACCAGAGAAACACAAAATTCCAAACCAATATGCATGAAAAGCCCAGCGCGCCCAACTGATGTTCAGCTTGTGCCAGGCCGCGCCAAGTCCGAGCATTGCCAAAGCATGCATCAGCTGATAGCGTACCGCCGTTTCGAAATTGAGCAGGTCGGTCATACTCAGTTTATCCTTCAGGGTATGCGCGCCGAAAGCTCCGGTAATCACGGCCAGCGCTCCTAAAAATACCGCTATTACAATGACTTTACGATCCATGATTTCAATTTTGGTGAGTGAAAAGCATTTGTCAGAAACGCTAATTTTACACAAAATTTTGCTGAATGAATATTTCTGTCGAAATAAGTTATTACCCCCTCCACGAAGAATTCATACCTCCGATCAAAGACTTCATCGAGCGGATGAATGAGCACAAGAATATTACTTGTGTTACCAACGGCATAAGCACACAGGTTTTCGGCAATTATGATGATGTTATGACAGCCCTGACCACCGAGATTCGTCGCTCTTTTGAGCTGCCTCACTCCGTATTCGTGCTCAAGATCATTAATAAGGACCTGAATATCAAGGATGGAAGCCTTTGATCTCTGGCATTTATTTGCTCACAACATTGCGCAGAGCAGCATCCCCGAACTCATCGCGGTCTTTTTTGGACTGTTGAGTGTTTACTACAGCATGAAGGTAAACATTTTGGTTTTTCCTACCGGGATTGTCAGTGTGCTCATCTATGTGGCCATTACATTTCATGTTGGTCTTTATGCCGATATGTTTATCAATGTGGTTTACTTTGTGATGAGTGTTTACGGCTGGTACAAATGGCTGCGACCCTCAGCAGGGCATAAGCAATTGCCTGTTACCATCAGTTCACGACAGCTAAACCTTATCGCGCTCGCAACTACTGCCTTATCATTTGCCGTCATGCAATACGTGCTCCGACATCATACCGACAGCACCGTTCCCTATGTTGACGCCTTTACCACCGCCATCTTCATCACGGGCATGTGGCTGATGGCCCTCAAAAAAGTGGAAAACTGGATCTATTGGATAATTGGAGACATGGTCTCAGTTCCGCTTTATTTTCACAAAGAACTAATATTCACAAGCTTTCAGTTTTTTGTATTTCTCATCCTGGCGGTTATGGGACTCATGCGCTGGCGAAAGGAGGTGGTTTATGCTTAGGGTTGCAGTAACCGGTCCGGAATCGACCGGCAAATCATGGCTCGCATCTAAGCTGGCGGTTTATTACGGCTGCCTTTGGGTTCCCGAATTTGCCAGAACCTATCTCAACAATCTTGGCCGAAAATATGAACTAGCTGATGTTGAATATATTGCCCAGCGGCAGGACCAACTGATCCGAAACACCATGGGAAAAGATTCGCCCGTGATGTTTGCCGATACCGAAATGTTGGTTTGCAAAATTTGGAGCGAATTCGTTTTTGGGCAGTGTCCTGAAAGTATTGCTCAGCTGACCGACAAGCAAACATTCGACCTTTACCTGCTGTGCGACATCGATCTGGCATGGGAACCCGATCCGTTGCGCGAGCACCCCGACAAACGCCAGGAACTATTCGAGCGTTATGAGAACGAGCTCATAAAAAGAGGTTGGACGTACGCAATCGTTAAGGGTGCGGGCAATCAACGGCTGGAGCATGCGATTATACATGTTAACAAAGCCCTGGGGGTGAAAGAGTGAACGGAAATACCTTACATATCTTATTTCTTCCGCGCTGGTATCCAAATCGTTACGATCCAATGCCGGGATTGTTCGTTCGTCGTCATGCCGAAGCGGCGGCAAAATTCAACCGTATCTCCATCGTTTATGTTCATGCTGACGAGCAGCCAGCCAGGCTTTACGAGATTGTCAGCAGTACTGAGCCAAATCTTTTTACGGTAAACGTCTATTTCCGGCGGTCGGAAAACAAGTTGCTGAACTTCTGGCGCTTTCTCCGGGCCAATTGTTTGGGCATCAGAACAATAATTGATCAATACGGCCTGCCCGACATAACCCATGTGCACGTGCTGACCCGACTAGCCCTGGTAGCATGGTGCCTCAAACTGCGATACGGAATCCCTTTTCTCATCACTGAACACTGGTCGCGCTACATCAAGGGCCGCGACGAATTCAACGGATTAGCCAGAAAATGGCTGACACGAATGCTCGTCCGTCGGGCGGCGATGGTAACCACAGTGACGCAAAACTTGGCCGAAGCCATGCAACACCACGGACTCCGGAACCCAGATTACCGAATTATCCCCAACATCGTTGATACTGAAATATTTAGTACAAAGGCCACCAAACAGAACGATTTAAAAAGAATCGTTCACATCAGTTGCTTTGAGGATCGTTCAAAAAACATCTCCGGCTTGCTCAGCGCACTGAAAGAGCTCAGGCAGAAACGCGATGATTTTGAATGCGTTATGATAGGCGATGGCATGGACTTCGAAGCCATGAAAGCCCTGTCGGAAAAGTATGGACTTGCAGAGAAAGTCATTTTCACAGGTCTGCAGGAAGGCGCCAGGCTTGCCGAATCGCTGGCCTCAGGAGATTTTCTGGTGTTGTTCAGCAATTACGAAAACCTGCCGGTGGTCATTCCCGAAGCCCTGGCCTGCGGATTGCCTGTGGTGGCAACGCGGGTAGGAGGAATTACAGAACTGGTAGGCGAACACAACGGAATTTTAGTGGAAGCCCGCAACGAGCAGCAATTGGCGGAAGCCATGAACCGAATGCTCGATGAGTTTCCCAAATATAAGCCCGAAACCTTGCGCAGTCCCATTGTGGCAACCAACAGTCCGGAGGCCGTCGGGCAATTACTCAACAACTGGTATTCTGAGATTTACAATCGTAAATCTGGTCAGGGGCGCATTTCCTGATCGAACCTGAAGGTGAGCATAGGCATACCAAGGGCAAAGAAATCGTTTTTTCCCACCTTGTCCGGAACCAGATAATCGAGCCAGGAGCGTTTGTTGGCGATAAACGATGCCATACTGATGTCGTGCGCGGCACAATAGGTTTTCAGGTCTTCGCGGGCATTTCGTGCCGGAATGAGGGCAAAGCGCAGTTTACCCAGATCGACTTCCTTGATGAAGAGCTGCCTGAGGGCTTCCAATCGAAGTACCGGTTCCTGCTTTCGGATGTCCCACAGGAGATGCACCACATGAACCTCAGGATCGAATGGCTCGAGCAATTCGAGGATTAATTCGATGGCCGCTTCGTCGTTTTTGTTCAGGCTGGTGGCATAGAGTACTTTATTGTTTTCGCGATAACTGTAGCCTTCGGGTATGA
>DAIOUP010000291.1:0-3596 GCA_036759465.1 Bacteroidales bacterium | reverse complement strand
GCCTTTCAACAAGCTCTTCCACAGGCAGTCCAAAAGGTATTCCGCTACAGCCTTTCAGAGGTTCGATGATGATGGCCTCTTGTTCCATAGAATGGTTTTGGTTATTCAACGGCTAAATATAGGATTATTAGAACAACAAATGCAAAATAATTTTGAGAATTTTCTCAGGCGAAGCGGATCGACCTTGCCGGCGAAATGCGGGTGATGATTCGGGTGGGAATCAGCAGGCTGAGCAGCCACAGCAAGAGGGTGCCACCATTAATAAGCATGATATGCCAGAGGCTGAAAAATACGGGAACATGCGTAAGATAGTACGACTCCTCGGGCAGCGTAAACAAACCAAAATGCATCTGTAGTTGTATCAACGTAATGGCCAGAAGGTTTCCCCAAAGCATTCCTCTCAACAGGATGTGGGTCGATAGTGCCAAAAAAACCCTCTGCACTAATGCGTTGGCAGCGCCCATGGCTTTCAGCATACCGATGGTAGCCGTTCGTTCGAGGATGAGGATAAGCAGGGTAGAAATGATGGTGATGCCCGAAACCAGCACCATCAGGATGATGATAATAACAACATTCATGTCCTGAAGGTCGAGCCAGTCGAAAATATGCGGAAAGCGCTCGCGGGCAGTATTTACGGTAAGTTCGGCCGGCAGGCTGTAATAGAGTTCCTCGGCCACTTTACTCAGGCTGTTGATGTCGTAAAGGCTAATCTCCAGGCTGCCAGTGGTGCCTTCGGCCCAGTTATTCAGCCGGCGGATATGCCGGATATTGCAAAATACATAGCGCTCGTCGAATTCGGCAAGACCGGTCTGATAAATGCCGGAAATCTCGAATCGCCGGCCACGGGCTGTTGGCGGATCGCCGCTCACGAACCACATCCGCAATACATCGCCGGTTTTAAGCTGTAGCCTGCGCGCCAGCTCGGCCGACACCAGCACTTTGTTCATCTGTGTACTATCCGAGAAATCAGGTATCACCCCATCGGTCAGGTATTGTTGCAGATAGGTCCAGTCGTAGTTTTCATCCACCCCTTTAAGGGCAACACCCTGAATTTGTTCCTGGGTTTTAACCAATCCCGGCTTCACCGCCACCGGTTGGACCGCTCGTATTTCAGGTTGGGCTCTGAGGTTTTCCAATAGCTTATCGTCGGGAACAAAGGGCGTTTCTTCGTAGGAGAAGTTCGACGAAAGCGGTTCAACCTGAATATGGGCCACAAATCCGATCACCTTGTCGCGTATCTGCTGCTTAAAGCCCACCACCACCGACACGGCTATAATCATTACGGCCAGACCCACTGCCACGCTCCCCACCGCCAGACGAACTACGCCTGTGCTTGTGCCGCTTTTGCGTGTGCGTAGCAAACGGCGCGCAATAAAGGATTCGAGCTGCATATTATCTTTGTCGGACAAAAATAGACAATGTTGAGGTCATACGCCGTTTTTCCATTACTGCTCCTGCTGCTTGTCTTTGCAAGCTCAGCCCGGTCGCAGGCCATCCGCCATACCAACCCGAGGTTGGTAAACTATTCCGATATTCTCAGCGGCGCCGATCGCACAGGGCTTTATTTTCCGCTGCTGAAAGGCAAAAAAATTGCAGTGGTGACCAACCAAACGGGCATTGTCAATGGCCGGCATCTGGTAGATTCACTGATTGCAGCGGGCTTCAATGTTGTGAAAATCCTTACCCCCGAGCATGGTTTTCGCGGCGACCACGATGCCGGCGCCTTTGTGGAGAATATGCGCGACAAACAAACTGGTTTGCCAATCGTTTCGCTCTATGGAAAAGATAAAAAACCCAAGGACACCGATCTGGTGGGCATTGAGCTGATTCTGTTCGACCTGCAGGATGTGGGCGTGCGGTTTTATACCTACATATCCACCATGACCTATGTGATGGAGGCTGCCGCCAAAAACGGAATCCCAATGATAGTGCTCGACAGGCCAAACCCCAACGGTTTCTATATCGACGGCCCTTTGCTTGAGCCATCGCTACGGTCGTTTGTAGGCCTGCATCCCGTGCCGGTGGTTTACGGCATGACCATTGGCGAGTATGCCCTCATGGTGAACGGCGAAGCCTGGCTCGAGAATGGCCTTAAGTGCGATCTGACGGTGATACCCCTCCAGGGCTACCGGCGCGATATGATTTTCCAGCTCCCGGTGCGTCCCTCACCCAATCTGCCCGACTGGAAATCCGTATATCTTTACCCTTCGCTGTGTTTCTTCGAAGGTACCATTGTCAGTTTAGGTCGCGGCACTTCAATGCCTTTTAGGGTTTATGGGCATCCCGACCTGCCTAAGCGCAGCTATAGCTTTACCCCCGTTTCTACCCCCGGAGCTGCGCTCAAACCACTGTATATGAACACTATGTGTCAAGGTGAAGACCTGACTCCTTACGCCGTGGCCTATGCCACGAATCCCCCGGGACTCAACCTTCAATGGTTGCAATATACCCACCGGCAGCTTAGCGCCAGGCATAAATTTTTCAATAATTATTTCGACACCCTGGCAGGAACGAAAAAGCTTCGCGAGCAAATTGAAGAAGGCGCTTCGGCCGACAGCATACACCGCAGCTGGCAGCCCAATCTGGAAAAGTTCCTCAACATCAGGATAAAATACCTGCTCTACCCGGATTTTTAAACTTGAATGTTGAATTTCGAATCTTGAATTCCCGCAACCCGTAACCCTAATCTTCTCACGGCTTTCCCACTTTATCGAAATGATAAGGCCCTTTTACCGGTCCCCACACCTGCTTGCCATAGGCGTCGAAGCCCTGATCCCATGAGCTCATGCGTTTGGGTGTGATGGTAACTGCGGTAGTGGCATATTTTGCACCGCGCAGATCGCTGGGGCAATTGGTGCCTGTGGTGCGGCCTTCGTATCGGTTGGGTGTCATGCGGGTGAGCACCACCTCACAACCTTCTTTGAGCTCAAGGTCGTCGGGTGTAAAATGGTCGAACGAGCCGGCGTTTTGCCATTTTCCAACCCAGGCCTGCTCGTCCTTTAAGGTATAGATTTCGCTCACAATCTCATTGAAGCTGCGCTGTACCAATTTGTACACGCGCACCCTGTAGGGCTTGTCCTGACGGTCGGCCAATGCCTGCTCCACATACAGGTAATAGCCGCGCTCGGTCCAGATGGGCAGCATCCGGAGCGAGATGTTGAAGAAGTCGGCATCGGCCTTGCTTTGGGCTTCCGAATTGTATCGGCCCTGCATCATCCTGTACAGGCTTTTCAGGTGGTTGTTGGCCTTACGCCCTTCGGGTGGGTTGGCATTAGAGATTGACAAACTGAATGCTGCGTTGAGCAAAATTGAGGCGAAGTATTTCATCGTCTTTGGCAATTTTCTTTGAGCAAATTTAGGAAAATAGCCTTGGCATCCTCGCCTTGCGCTTCTCCATTGCAGGGTTTAGCTGATGTTCAAAATGAAACTATAACGATGATTCGTACTCCCTGATTTTTTTTCCTTTAATTCGAAACTTTGCCTTGCCCGTGATGGTGAAGCCCTCACCGGTAAGGTAGTAATTATCATCCTGATAGGTGCCCTCGAAAAGTGCGTTTCCTTTCATGGCAACACAATAGGACGAAGGGAAAGGGGAG
>DAIOUP010000290.1:0-3599 GCA_036759465.1 Bacteroidales bacterium | reverse complement strand
CTATACGTTTTGCACTGTCGAGCAGATACATCGATGGCGTTCCATACACCCGGTAAGCATCCACAAGAGGGCTACGCCATTCTTCCGGTTCGCAAATGTGAATCCATTCTTCAATCCCTTGATTGGAAATTAGTTCACGTAAGGAAGGTTTATCTGGCCCTAAAATGATCGAAACCACTTTAAGGTTGGTTTTTTCATTAACAATCGCATTGATTTCGGGCAACATATGCTGGCAGTGCGGACAGGTTTCCGACCAGAACAGTACAAGGGTATTCGGGGCATCGACTGAATAAAGGTCGAAAGCTTGACCGTTGATGTTCATTGTTTCGATGGGTGGTGCAATCCGACCGTTGATAATGTTGTGATAGGGGCCGATGATTCTTTCCACCTCGAAAAGATCTTCAATGCTTGCATTGGAGGAGTCGAAATGCGGAAGGCTGCTCAGGAAATCAGTTATTTGGTTGAAGCCAAGTCGCTGAAAGCCTTCGAAAAGGTATTCAAGGTGGAAGAAGTACATTTTGTTTTGGGCCGAAGCATTGCGCATCAGTTTGTCGATGGCTCCCTGAAATGATTCCTCCATTTGTTGACGGCTCATTCCCTTGTGCTGAAACAGCGTGAGGTAGTCGAGCACCCGGCCGGGGAGAATATCGGATTGAATGAGCAGTGTGTCGTTGATGCTCAGCATGTTGAGGAGATATTCGCGGAGGGCTTCCACTTTTTCGATGCCCGCAAGCCCGGGAGCGAGCATGGGAGGCATATCGGCAGAAATAAAAGCAGATGCTATGGAGGCTCCGGGAGTCTTTGAGAGTTTGGTCGCCGTTTTTTGGAAATTTTGTCGCTGCTTATTTAACTCATTGATTGCTTTCTTTCTGAACTTTTCGTCCGTTGGGTAAGCATCTATCAGGGCTTCAAGCGCATCCTGCTTCCTGACAAAGGATTCCCTTGCCATTGTCCAATCCTGCCACACAATGTTGTCGGGCGATGCAATGAATTGTACTTTGTCGTTTTTCTTGAGTGTTACAGCTCCGCTGCTCAGGAACAGCCTCAGCGATTCGCCATTTTCGTCGTTCAGCACATACATTCCTGCAGGCACGTTCCATTTGGTTGCAATCGAAAAGGTCCCATCGTTGCCGGTTCTTACCGAATCAACAGGCAATCGCATATCGCCCCTTAGCATCCAAAGGGTGAGCAATTTATCAGGCTCATTGCCCCATTGCCCGCCAATGATGGTTTGGGCTCCTGTCCGACCTGCGATCAGGAAAAAAAGAAGAATTGTTGCAATTGCAAAATGACGTTTTGGCTTATGAAACATGACGCTGGTAATATTTTACGCTAAAAAGTTTTCAAAGTTAGTTTGTTTTCGAACGGGCTTAATAAACCGGTGATTGTAAAGCTCAGGCAAGGCCATGGGTCGGTTTTCCGGGGTTTATCCTTATTTTCGTGCTTTAAACTGGAAGGATGGAGGTGCTTACCGGATATGCCCGCAGAATTGCGGACGAGATGAATCTCGAGTATCAGCATGTGCGCAATACGCTGAGCCTGTTGGCCGATGGGGCCACTATTCCCTTTGTGGCGCGATATCGAAAAGAGCTCACAGGCTCGATGAACGAGGAAATTATTGCCCTGGTACAGAAGCGTTGGGTGCAATTGCTTGCATTAGATAAAAGGCGCGAAACGGTATTGCAATCCATTGAGGAACAGGGTAAACTAACGCCAGAATTGCGTGCATTGATTGAGAAGGCAGCAACGATGCAGGAGCTGGAGGATATTTATT
This sequence comes from Bacteroidales bacterium, assembly GCA_036759465.1. Lineage (GTDB taxonomy): Bacteria > Bacteroidota > Bacteroidia > Bacteroidales > F082 > JALNZU01. Next base: position 1,825 of record DAIOUP010000290.1, on the reverse strand, counting down.
TGCCCTACAAGCCAAAGCGGCGCACCCGGGCGGCCATTGCGAAAGAAAAAGGTCTTGAACCGCTGGCCGATTTTATTATGCAACAAACTTACAGACCCTTGATGGCGGAAGCAAGACGCTATGTGAATGCCGAAAAGGGTGTTGAAAGCGAGGAGCAGGCCCTTGCCGGCGCGCGCGACATTATTGCAGAGCGTGTTAGCGAAGACCGCATCGTGCGCGAGCGGGTGAGGCAGATATTTCTGCGGCATTCGATGCTGATTAGTAAGGTTGCGTCGGGAAAGGAAGCCGAAGGTAGAACTTATCTTACATATTACGACTGGTGCGAGCCACTGCCCAAAGCGCCCTCGCACCGATTGCTAGCCATTTTGCGCGGAGAGGGTGAAGGATTTCTCAAAGCCTCTGTCGAGGTGGACGAGGACCGAACGATTGGAATGATACAAGGCATGTTTGTAAAAAGTTCGGGCGATGCTGCGGAGCAGGTTGAAAAAGCAATAGCCGACAGCTTTAAGCGCCTGATTGCCCCTTCGATGGAAACGGAGGTGCGCGAGCACTACAAACAAAAGGCCGACGAAGTGGCCATCAGGGTATTTGCCGAAAATTTGCGACAGTTGCTGCTTATGCCTCCACTGGGGCAGAAACGCGTACTGGCAATTGATCCGGGTTTTCGAACAGGCTGCAAAATCGTGATACTCAATGAGCAGGGGCAATTGCTGCACAACGACACCATTTATCCGCATCCGCCAAATCACGAGGTGAAAGAAGCCGAAAAGAAGCTCAGAACACTGGTTAACGCCTACAAGGTGGAAGTGATTGCTGTGGGCAACGGCACAGCAGGGCGCGAAACGGAGTTGTTTATCAGGCATATCCGTTTCGACAGGGATGTGATGGCTGTGATGGTGAACGAGAGCGGCGCTTCGGTTTACTCAGCCTCAAAGGTGGCCCGCGATGAGTTTCCTGACTACGACGTAACGGTGCGCGGGGCTGTGAGCATTGGCCGAAGGCTGATGGACCCTCTGGCCGAGCTGGTGAAGATCGATCCTAAATCGATTGGGGTGGGGCAATACCAGCACGATGTGGATCAGAAGGCCTTGTCGGAAAGCCTTAACCAGACGGTGGAGATGTGTGTGAATGCCGTTGGCGTTGAACTGAATACAGCCAGCGAGCAGTTGCTTTCGTATGTGAGCGGTATCGGCCCGCAGCTGGCGGCCAACATCATCCGTCACCGAAACGAAAATGGTCCATTCACCAACCGGCGGCAATTGCAGCATGTACCGCGTCTGGGGCCAAAAGCTTTCGAACAATGTGCGGGCTTTCTTCGCATTCGCGATGGCGAAAACCCCCTCGATGCCAGTGCTGTTCATCCCGAAAGCTATCATATTGTGGAGCGTATGGCTTTGAAAACCGGATTGAGCCTTAAGGAAATTATTGGTCGAAAGGATATCAGACAACTTATTGATATCAAAGAGTTTAAGGATGAAAAGGCAGGATTTGAGACACTAACCGACATCCTTACGGAGCTCGAAAAACCCGGACGCGACCCCAGGCAGAAATTCGAAGAGTTTGAGTTTTCGAAAGATGTTCGCAGCATACAGGATGTGCAGCCCGGGATGGAACTAAACGGCATAGTGACCAATATCACGGCATTCGGGGCATTTGTCGATATAGGCGTGCATCAGGACGGGCTGGTGCATGTGAGCCAGATGGCCAAGCGATACGTGCGCGATCCCAATCAGGTGGTCAAGCTCAACCAAAAAGTAAGGGTTAAGGTGTTGTTGGTCGATCTGGAGCGTAATCGCATTAACCTTACCATGAAGCTGTGAAACAG
>DAIOUP010000289.1:0-3614 GCA_036759465.1 Bacteroidales bacterium | reverse complement strand
CCTTAATAGGGATACGTTTGCCAGAGCCATTCCAACCGGTATTGACCATGTATGCTTTTGCGCCGGCAGCCTCCATGCGTTTTACCAGCTCTATGGCATATTTGGTTGGGTGCAGGGCAAGGAAAGCATTGCCGAAGCAGGCTGAGAAGGTGGGTTGTGGTTCGGTTACTCCCCTCTCGGTGCCGGCCAATTTGGCGGTGAAGCCCGACAGGAAATGGTATTTGGTCTGCTCGCTGTTGAGGATGGCCACAGGAGGCAATACGCCGAATGCGTCGGCCGTCAGGAAAATCACCTTGGTAGCGTGACCGCCTTTTGAAACCGGCTTAACAATGCGGTCGATATGGTAAATAGGATAGGAAACACGGGTGTTTTCTGTTTTGGAGCGGTTGTCGAAGTCGATGCTGCCATCCTCACGAACCACCACGTTCTCAAGCAGGGCATCCCTATGGATGGCGTGATAAATATCCGGTTCGTTTTCTTCGCTCAGATTGATGCATTTGGCATAACAACCTCCTTCGAAGTTAAAAACACCGTCGTCGTCCCAGCCATGTTCGTCGTCGCCAATCAGCCAACGCTTGGGGTCGGTCGAGAGGGTGGTTTTTCCGGTACCCGATAGCCCGAAGAAGATGGCTACATCGCCATTTTCGCCCATATTGGCCGAGCAGTGCATCGAAGCAATACCCTTCAGAGGTAGGTAATAGTTCATCATCGTAAAGATGCCCTTCTTCATCTCGCCGCCATACCATGTGCCGCCAATTAGCTGCATATGCTCAGTGAGGTTGAACACAACGAAATTCTCACTGTTCATTCCCATTTCTTTCCAGCGGGGATTTGTGGTTTTGCTGGCAGTAAGCACAACAAAATCAGGCTTATAGGACTTGAGCTCCTCCTCGGTTGGACGGATAAACATATTTTTTACAAAGTGAGCCTGCCAGGCAACTTCCATGATAAAACGCACACAAAGGCGGCTGTCGGGGTTTGCACCGGCGTAGGTATCCATCACATAAATATCCTTTCCTTCGAATTGGGCAGCGGAAATGGATTTGAGGTATTGCCAGTTCTCGGGTTCGAGCGGCCTGTTGTCGTTTTTACCCTTCGTTGACCACCATACCGTTTCTTTTGAGGCATCGTCGTAAACGATGTATTTGTCCTTGGGCGAGCGACCGGTAAAAATACCAGTATCCACGGCAACAGCGCCAGTGCTGGTTACCACTCCTTTTTCGTAGCCCTCGAGTGCGGGATTCGTTTCGTGCTCAAAAAGGGTTTCATAATCAAGATTGTAGTAGATTTTTCCGACATTTTGAACGCCGTAGCTGGCTAGATCGGCCCTGAGTTTTGGTTCGTCGAATTGCATGTTTTGCGCGTTAGGTGAGCGACTGTTTTTTCTTGACAGGCTGCAAAATTAAAAAAAGCATGTTCACCTAAATCGATTGCGGAAAAATTGTGTTGCATTGCAACTGAGCTGCTTGATTATTTTAACCATCAATGTAGCCTGAGTTATGTTTTTTACATCGCTCTTGGTTGTAGGCTGATCATTAAGGTGTTGGTCGTAGTCCTACAATCATGCTGTTGGTCGTAGTCTGCAGACTACGGCCAACAGCATTACGAAAAAACGCGCGACCACCAGGCCGCGCGTTTTGAAGATATTTAAGCTCGAGAAGCTAAGACTTTAATTAGACTTTTTCTTGTCCTTCTTTTCTTTCTTGCCTTTACTTTCCTTCTTGGCTTTTTCGGCCATCTTTTCGGTCACTGCAGCTTGTGCTGCGGCCAACCTTGCAATCGGAACGCGGAAAGGTGAGCAGCTCACGTAATTGAGACCAGCTTCGTGGCAGAAAGCAACCGAGCTGGGTTCGCCACCATGTTCGCCGCAGATGCCAAGCTTGATGTCGGGACGGGTTTTGCGGCCTTTCTTCACAGCCATTTTAACCAATTTGCCAACACCATCGCGGTCGAGCACTTCGAATGGATCATGCTTCAGGATACCGAGCTTTTTGTATACTTCCAGAAATTTTCCGACATCGTCGCGCGAGTAGCCGAAGGTCATCTGGGTGAGGTCGTTTGTTCCAAAGCTGAAGAATTCGGCCGACTGTGCAATCTCATCGGCGGTTACCGCTGCGCGGGGAACTTCGATCATCGTACCCACAAGGTATTCGATGCGATCGTTGCGCTCGGCAAATAAGGCCTCAGCAGTATCGCGGACGATCTTTTCCTGCATACGCATTTCGGCGAGTGTTCCGGTGAGCGGAATCATGATCTCGGGATGCGCTTTAATGCCACGGGCTTTGAGGTTGAGTGCGGCTTCGATGATGGCACGCGACTGCATCTCGGTGATTTCGGGATAGGTGTTGCCCAGGCGGCAGCCCCTGTGACCGAGCATGGGGTTGAACTCGTGAAGCTCTTCCACTTTATGTTTGATTTGCTCAACGCTCATACCCATCACCTCGGCCATTTCTTTCTGACCCTTATCATCGTGAGGAACAAACTCGTGTAATGGCGGGTCGAGCAGACGTACGGTTACGGGCAGCCCTTCCATGGCTTCGAAGATGCCTTCGAAGTCTTCGCGTTGAATTGGGAGCAGCTTTTCGAGGGCCTTACGGCGTCCGGCCTCGTCGCTTGCCAGAATCATCTCGCGCATGGCTACAATCTTGTTGCCACCAAAGAACATATGCTCGGTACGGCACAGTCCGATTCCTTTTGCTCCGAAGCTGCGCGCAACGCGTGCATCGTGCGGAGTGTCGGCATTGGTGCGCACATACATCCTCGATTTCTTGTCGGCCAGCTCCATGAGTTTGCCGAAATCGCCGCTGAGCTCAGGCTCGCGGGTTTCGATACGGCCTTCATAAACCTCGCCAGTGGAACCATTGAGCGAAATGAAGTCGCCTTCGTTGAAGGTGATGTCGCCCATGGTTACGGTGCGGTTCTTATAGTCAATCTTTATGGTGCCTGCACCCGAAACACAGCATTTACCCATACCGCGGGCCACAACGGCTGCGTGGCTGGTCATACCGCCGCGGGCTGTGAGGATACCCTGAGCCACATTCATCCCCTTGAGGTCTTCGGGCGAGGTTTCGATGCGCACCAGTACAACTTTCTTACCTTGTGCGGCCCATGTTTCAGCTTCGTCAGCATGGAACACGATTTGTCCTGTGGCAGCTCCAGGCGATGCGGGCAAGCCTTTAGCCAATACCTTGGCCTTAGCCAGAGCTGTTTTGTCGAATACGGGGTGAAGCAGCTCGTCGAGACGATTGGGTTCAACGCGCAGCAGCGCTTCGTTTTTGCTGATCATACCCTGCTCAAGCATTTCCATTGCAATGCGAACCATCGAGGCACCAGTGCGCTTACCATTGCGGGTCTGTAAAATCCAAAGTTTACCTTCCTGAATGGTAAACTCAAGGTCCTGCATATCGCGGTAATGGTTCTCTAATTTCTGCTGAAGGTCGTTGAGTTCTTTGTAAACTTCAGGAAGTACTTCCTCGAGCGAGGGATATTTGGCTTTGCGTTCTTCTTCGCTGATGTTCTGCAAAGCAGCCCAACGTTGCGAGCCTTCGAGGGTAATTTCCTGAGGTGTACGAATACCGGCCACTACGTCTTCACCCTGGGCATTGATTAAGTAT
>DAIOUP010000288.1:0-3633 GCA_036759465.1 Bacteroidales bacterium | reverse complement strand
GTTATGGAGTGCTACGAAAACGGCATACTCAACGAAGAACGCACCGGTGGCCTGAAGCTCAACTTCGGAAATGCCGATGCAGCCATGGAACTGCTCCATCAGCTGGCACGAGGCGAAGGTTTTGGCAAAACTGCCGGCCTTGGCGTGCGCAAACTCAAGCAAATGTTCATTGAAAACGGATGGGGCGACCCGCAGTTTATCAACGACATTGGCATGGAAAACAAGGGTCTCGAGTATTCGCAATATGTGAGCAAGGAATCGCTGGCACAGCAGGGCGGATATGCTATGACCAACAAAGGCCCGCAGCACGACGAGGCATGGCTCATCTTCATGGACATGGTTAACAATCAGATACCTACCTTCGAAGACAAGGCCGAAGCACTGCACTATTTTCCCATGTTCCGAACCTGGTTCGGGCTGGTAGGACTGTGCAAGCTACCGTGGAACGACGTGGAACCTGAGAATAATCACCTCACCGACGAGCCTGCCAAAGTTCCGGAGCATGTGGACAACTACGTAACCATCTACAAGGCTGTAACAGGAAAACCATTTGATAAGCAGGAGATGATCCGCCAGTCGGAGAGGGTTTACAACTTCCAGCGCATCTTCAACCTCAGGCGCGGCTACGGCCTCCGTCAGCACGATGCACAGCCATATCGCGCCGCAGGCCCGGTGACCATCGAAGAATACGAATCGCGCGCCGAGCGCTACGACAAGCAGCTCCGCGAAACCGTAGGCTTCGATACCGAAGGGAAATCAACGGAAGAAAAACTGAAGGTTCTGCGCGCATACCGCGAAAACCGTTACGAACAATTGCTCGACGCTGTGTATTTCCGGCGCGGTTGGAACAAAAACGGGGTACCTAAAATTTCGCACCTGCAAAATCTCGGAATGGACTTGCCAGAACTCATCGAGCTGGTAAAACCCTATCAGGAAGCATAAGACATTTCACATTGAAATGAACCAAAACCACCGAAGCCGGTCCAATGCGACCGGCTTTTTTATTGTGGTAGTTTCACGTCGAGGGCATCGCGCAGGGCATTGCCCAATAACATGAATGCCAGTGTCAAAATCATGATGGCCAGGCCGGGTAGCAACGCAAGATATGCTTCATCGAGCAGAATAAAAGCATAATTCTCGCGGAGCATGCTACCCCACGATGGCATTGGGGGTTGCACACCCAGTCCTAGAAAACTTAAGCCTGCTTCGATTAGGATGGCAGAGGCAAAATTAGCAGCCGATATCACGATCAGTGGGCTAACCACATTGGGGAGCAGGTGTTTGAATATTATACGCGTGTGGCTGAATCCCAATGCTTTGGCCGCTTCAACAAATTCCTTCTCCCTGAGGCTGATCAATTGTCCGCGTACCACCCTGGCCACCTCCACCCACATGGTGAGGCCAACGGCCACGAAAACCTGCCAGAAACCTTTTCCCAGTGCAAAAGTGATGGCAATAACAAGCAATAGGGTCGGCAAAGACCATATAACATTGATAAGCCACATCACCACATCATCGGCGCGACCACCAAAATACCCGCCAATACTGCCAATGATCAATCCAATGAGAAGAGAAATGAAAACCGCAATGAATCCTACCGAAAGGCTGACTCGCGAACCCAAAAGCAGCCGGCTGAGCATGTCGCGTCCAAACTGATCGGTTCCAAGCCAAAAAGTAGTTCGAACAATGTGGTGTCCTACAATCTTTCTCTGCAGCTCCTGAATACTGAAAACCGCTGACAATTTCCCTGCATCAGGACCAAAAACCACCCTTGTAAGTGGCACACAAACCTCATTGGTTGGATTAGCAACTTCCACGCCGTAAACCTCATAGCAAAGCTGCTCGCCTTCGAATCGCCATGATTTAAGCGGAATACTCTCAAAGTAATCTCTTCGTCCATTGATGAAACGGCCGGTGAATCCAGTTTCGCTTCTGCTCTCACGCGAAATACGCAACACCTCAACTGTCGTTCCCGGCCTGAGCGCACCTAGCTCAAGCATCTGCCTGTTAGCCCCCGGCGTGGGATCGGGCGCTATATGGTGAGCAAATAATGCTGCTATGACAACTATTACAATAATAGCCAAAGAAATCATCCCGGTCATATTGCTCATAATTCTCCGAAGTGCAGCGCCAAAAGGTGAGTTGCCAAATGTTGATTCGATTTGCAAGAGTCATTCTATTTCATGGTAAAAATAGGACATTATGACCTCTACCATGCATCAGTAAGGCATTGTTAAGCTGAGGGTGAGGAAAACAACTCAGCCCGATATTTGTTAACTTTGCCAAAAAACCACCCAACATGTTTCGAAACCTTGTTATCATTCTGGCATTATTGTTTGCTACAAAGGTAAGTGCTCAGGAAAAAGCTTTCCAATTTGGCTTCGAGCTTTCACCCAACATCGGATGGGTTGCCCCAACAACCGAGAATTATGAAAATCAGGGCGTTCGCATGGGATTTGGCTGGGGATTCATCGGCGACATATACCTTGTGGAAAACTACGCCATTAATACCGGCTTGAAGTTTATCTATCTCAATGGTAAATACGAGTATCCGGAGCTTCGCGATAATCAGCCCGGACGAACTGAACGAAAACTGAATACCACCTATATTCAGATCCCAGGAGTGCTGCGCATGCGTACGCAGGAAATAGCCGACGGGATGTCCATTTATGGCGATTTTGGTCTGGCGCTTGCCCTTCGCCTGAATGCCACGGCGACCGAAAAGTTTTATGTGAATGATCGGCTAATGGGAAAAGATGAAAAAAAGGATGTTGACAGCGAAATGCGCTATAGTCGTACCTCGATGATTGTTGGGGCAGGCTTTTATCAGGACCTGGCAGAATCCACCAAGCTGAACATTGGTCTGCGCTGGGACAGTAACATTTTTAATGTTCTCAAGGGTAAGAACAATATTTCGCAGGATAAAATCAAAGGCACTTTCAGCTTTGTCGAACTGAAAGTAGGCGTATTGTTTTAACCACAATCTTCTTATATTGTGAAGATTGCTCTGGCACAACTCAATTTCAGGATTGGTGATTTTGAAACCAATTCTTCCAAAATCGTTAGTTCAATTCAAGAAGCTAAAATTCGTGGCGCTTCCTTGGTGGTATTCCCTGAGTTGGCGGTCTGTGGATATCCTCCTCTCGATTTTCTTGAATTCGATGATTTCATCCTTAAAACTGAGAAAGCCCTGCAGCATATTGCAAAGCAGTGCACAGGCATTGCAGCCATAGTTGGAGCGCCTTGCCGCAACACGGGCGATAAAGGCAAACCGCTCTTTAATGCTGCCGCATTCTGCTATAACGGTAAAGTCGAATATTTTCATAAAGGCCTGCTGCCCAACTACGACGTATTCGACGAATACCGCTATTTTGAACCAGCCAAAGGATTTAAAACCCTACATTTCAACGGTTTAAAAATTGCCCTCACAATCTGCGAGGACATTTGGGACCTTGGCCAAAGCCGGCTCTACAACATCGATCCCATGGAAACGCTTGCCAGTGATAAGCCCAACCTGATGATTAACATAGCGGCATCGCCATTTCATTACCATCAGGCAAGGCGCAGGCACGAAGTGCTCATGGCCAATGTTGAAAAATACGGCATTCCGCTTATTTATGTGAACCATGTAGG
>DAIOUP010000287.1:0-3658 GCA_036759465.1 Bacteroidales bacterium | reverse complement strand
GTCTGATAGAGTTTAAAATTAAAATTGATTTTGTCATTTTATTTCGATGAGCAGTAGCTACAAGGAATTGGAAATTTATAAAACAGCTTTTTCAATGGCTGTGAGGATTAATCATCTCAGCTTAAACCTTCCCATGCCTGATAAATTCGAAACCGGTTCCCAAATAAGAAAATCAAGTCAATCCATTAAAGATAACATTGTTGAGGGTTACGGACGTAAGCATTTTAAAGCCGATTTCAGGAAGTTTTTGATCGCCAGCCACGCATCCTGTCTTGAATCCATTCCAAGGCCGAGTTTTTATCAGAAGTCCGACAGGATGAGCAGTGGAAAGAATTCGCCTCCGAGTTGGAAAAGTTATCCCTGAAAATTCACAATTTTATCGCCTATGTTGAAAAAAACCGGAAAACATAACCCAAAAACTCCAAACACATTTTTGTGATAACTAAACAAATTTGCAACGATTTCGCAAATACTACTAAAACCACTAATTTCATCAAAATCACTAAAAAACCAAAAACGACAACAATAACAACAACATCAACGACAACAACATCGTCAAACTCCCCGCCTTATGTTTGAAACCGTCCAATCCATTTCTTCCTTCCTCGATCAGGATCAGCAGAAAGACCTGCTGCGTTTTCTAACGGCCGGCTCGGTTGACGACGGCAAAAGTACCCTCATCGGCAAACTGCTTTTCGACAGCAAGAAGATATACGAAGACCAGCTTATGGCCCTGGAGCGCGACAGCAAACGCATCGGCCATGCAGGCAACGAAACCGACTACGCCCTGCTGCTCGACGGGCTGCAGGCCGAGCGCGAACAGGGCATCACCATCGATGTGGCCTACCGCTACTTTTCGACCAACAAGCGCAAGTTCATCATTGCCGATACCCCCGGCCACGAGCAATACACCCGCAACATGGTTACGGGGGCCAGCACCGCCAACCTTGCCATCATCCTCATCGATGCCCGCAAAGGCGTTATCACCCAGACGCGCCGGCACACCTTTCTGGTTTCGCTTTTGGGAATCAAGCATATAGTGCTGGCTGTGAACAAGATGGACCTTGTTGACTACAGCGAGGAAGTGTTCGAAAAAATCTGCGACGACTACAAAAAGTTCGTCACCCGCCTTTCATTGCCCGACATTTACTTCATCCCCCTTTCGGCACTCAAGGGAGACAATGTGGTGGAGCTTTCGGACAAAATGCCCTGGTATCGCGGCAAGAGCCTGCTGCATTACCTCGAAACGGTACACGTGAGCTCCGACCACAACTTTGATGATTTTCGCTTTCCAGTGCAGATTGTGCTCCGTCCCGACCTCGATTTCAGGGGCTTTGCCGGCAAGGTGGCCTCGGGCATTGTGCGAAAAGGCGACAAATTAATGGCCCTGCCCTCGCGTAAAACAAGCACCGTAACACGCATCATCGGTCCGGACGGCGACATTGAATACGCTTTCCCACCCCAAAGCATCACCCTCACCCTCGCAGATGAAATCGACCTTTCGCGCGGCGATATGCTGGTGCACCCCGACAACCTGCCCCGCGCGGAACGCCAGTTTGAAGCCATGCTGGTGTGGATGGACGAAAAACCCATGGACCCTTACACCCAGTTTTTCATCAAGCAGGCCAACAACGTCACACGCGCCCACATCGACCAGATCCGCTACCGCGTGGATGTTAATACCCTCGAACAAAGCGAGACCAACGCCCTATCGCTCAACGAAATAGGTCGTGTGGTCATCACTTCGGCCAAACCATTGCTCTTCGACCCCTATCACCGCAACCGCAGCACAGGAGCATTTGTCCTCATCGATCCCATCACCCACAACACCTCGGCCGTGGGCATGATTATCGACAAGGTGAACCCCAGCGACATGCCTTCGCGTTTGGTTGACCCCGAATCGAAAAGGCTGATCGAACAGGGCAAGAGCCTCATCAGCAAGCAAGAGCTCGAAAGACGCTACCGCCAGCGTGGCGCCACCCTGTGGATTACCGGTCTGCATGGCAGCGGCAAAAACCTGCTGGCCTACACCCTCGAAAAACAACTGTTCGACGCTGGTGCCACCGTGGTGATGGTGGACGGAAGCACCGCCCGCTCGGGCCTGAACCGCGAGCTCGACTTCAGCCCTGCCGGACGTGCCGAACAAATGCGCCGTGTAGCCCATGTGTGCCGCATCCTCAACGACCAGGGTATCATCACCATCTGCTCGTTCATTGCGCCCCGCGAACAGGTGCGCCGCCAGCTGGCCGAAATCGTTGGTCCTGAAAGGTTTCACCTGATCTATATGGATGCAAATCTTGATTACTGCCGTAACAACAAACCCGAACTTTATGAGCTGGCCGACAAGGGACAACTGCGCTTCCTTCCCGGTGCTGACGAGCCCTACGAAATTCCTGAAAAGCCCGCACTGAGCTTGAAACCCGAAAATATGGCGGAAAGTGTTGGTGAGGTGATGAGTTTTTTGGAAGGAGTCGGAATATTTCCCTTGAGATCAATCACTTAAGTGGCTTTTAATTAGCCACTATATCCCGAATCATGTTGTATTCGTTTCGCGTTGGAACGATCATTTCCTTTTTCTCGAAATATGCTTGAAGCCTCTCCGGTATTACCGGATTGAAGCCCAGGGCTTGATTCACCGTTTCGGGAAACTTGGCCGGATGAGCCGTTTCGAGAAAGACAAACTGCGCATCTGGATATTGAGTGAGATATTGCATTGCTCCCAGATATCCCACGGCACCATGTGGATCGGCCACATAGCCGTAACGCCCGTAAAGCTGCTGCATGGCCTGAAGGGTTTGCCCGTCAGTAAACCCTGCACCGCTTAGCCTTTGCTGCATGCGTTGGTGCTGATGTCCGAAAAGGTGCAGCATGCGCTCAAAATTGCTTGGATTACCCACATCCATGGCATTGCTGATCGTGGTGGCCGAAGGCCTTGGTTTAAATGTGCCCTCATGCAGGTATTGCGGCACCACATCGTTCACATTGGTGGCCGCCACGAAATGTTTCACCGGTATGCTCATGGCAGCAGCCATCAATCCAGCAGTCAGGTTGCCGAAATTGCCGCTTGGGACACTAAAAACAATTTGATGTTGAGATAGTTGCGCCCATGCAGCAGCATAATAGACCATCTGCGGCAGCAAGCGGGCCAGGTTGATGCTGTTGGCCGAAGAAAGTTGAACGTGCTGTTTGAGCGTTGCGTCGGCCAGCAGGCTTTTCACATGGCGCTGGCAGTCGTCGAAGCTGCCCTCTATTTCCAGCGCTGTAATGTTTTCGCCCCAGGTGGTAAGCTGTTTCTGTTGTCCCATACTCACCCTTCCTTTGGGATATAGGATAAACACCTTTATCCCGGGTACTTTGTAAAAGCCGGAAGCCACAGCACTGCCTGTATCGCCCGAAGTGGCCACTACAACCTTGATTTCCTCACCCCTTTGCATGGCCAGCCGACTGAGCACCCTTGCCATGAAACGTGCTCCGAAGTCCTTGAATGCCAGCGTAGGACCGTGAAAAAGCTCCAGGCTCAACAAATTTTCTTCGAGGCGCACCAGCGGCAGCGGAAAGTTGAACACTTCCTCACAAATTGTTTTGAGTTCGTCGGCTGAAATTTCGGTTTCCAGGTAAGGGTAAAGCATTTCAAATGCCAGCTGGCTCAGGCTCAGCC
>DAIOUP010000286.1:0-3659 GCA_036759465.1 Bacteroidales bacterium | reverse complement strand
CTATAATTCCAGGACAATCACTTTGTTTGAGTTTAATCCGGTTAATAACCGTCTGGAAAATCCGCTTGTGCTGCTCAGGGAGGTGGATGCCCTCGACCCGGTGCTTTTCGAGCATGAGGGTCGCTGGTGGCTCCTCTACAGCCGGAAGCATTTGCCTGGCATTCAGCTTTTTGCCTGGTATGCTGAACAGCCATTTGGTCCATTTCAACCTCATCCGCTCAATCCATTGAAGACAGATCCCCGATCAACGCGCAATGCGGGAGCACCCTTCATGCTGAACGGATATCTGATCCGGCCGGCGCAGGATATTGCCGGCTCGTATGGCAAGGCTGTTGTAATGTGTAGGGTGGAGGTACTCACGCCCGAAGATTTCAGCGAAACGCCTATAGGGAGACTGGAGCCTGATTATTCCTGGCAGTTCAATCAGGGATTGCATACCTTCAACGGCAACGGCAATCTGATAGTACTGGATGCAAAGACCTATCGTTTCAGCCTGGCTGGTTTCATGCATGTCTGGAGACAAAAAACTGCAAGAAAGGTATGATAATCAAGAATATACTCTCCACCGGTGCGGTGCGTATGCTCTACGCCCTATCAGGATTTGTGCTGCTCTGGCTGGCCACCAACGGTATGGGTGCAGCCGCCTGGGGCGTTTCGGGTCTCATCCTGCTCAATGTCACCCTTCTGATTATGCTGGCCGAAATGGTTTCGAATGCCGTGGTTTACTACAGTTCGCGACGCAATCCGAAAAGCCTGATTCGTCTCTCGACTGGTTTCACAATTGCCCTTCTGGCTTTCTTTTCGTTGACTTTTTTTGTATTGAGCTACTTTCCCGACTTTTTTCATTTGCTTGTGCCACAGGGATATGCTGTGCATATTCTGATACTTGTTTGGCTGGGCAGCTTGCACAATATCAATCTTTACCTTTTGCTGGGGCGCGAACGCATCAGGGCCTTCAACACCCTTTTCATGCTTCAGTTTTTGTCGCAACTGGCGGCTATGGCTATAGCCCTGCACCTGCTCGACATTCGCAACGAGCTTGCCTATGTCATCTCGCTCTATGCTTCTTATCTTGTGCCGCTTATTTCGGCATACACCACCTATTTCGTCCCCCTGCTGAGGGGAAATACCGGGCTTCCGGATGCCAATCTGCGCGAAATGATAGCTTTTGGCAGCCTCACGCAGACCTCCAGCTTTGTGCACATGCTCAATCGCCGTCTGAGCTTTTACGTGATACGCTTTTTCACCGGAAATGCTGCTTTGGGGGTTTTCAACTCTGGTGTTCAGCTCACCGAAGGATTCCGGCTCATCGGACATAGCATAGCCCTGGTGCAGTTTTCGAGCATCAGCAACAGCTCCGATCCCGAATATGCCCGGCGCCTGAGCATCAGGCTGATGAAACTTTCCATCATACTCACTTTCCTTGCTTTAGCCGTGCTGCTGCTGGTTCCTGATGGCGTATTTGAATGGCTGTTCAGCCGCGAGTTCGGACAAATCAAACTCGTGGTTGCTGGCCTGGCTCCCGGAGTGCTTGCACTATCGGCCAACGCCATCTTCAGCCATTATTTTTCCGGAACGGGAAGACCCAAATACAACCTTTTTGCTTCGCTGACAGGTTTTTTTATTGTCGTTCCGGCGCTATTGCTGCTCATACCGCCTTTCGGAATTTTCGGTGCAGCACTCGCCGCTTCACTAGCGTATATAGCTTCGGCAAGCTATCAGGCCATAGTTTTTACACGTTTGAACAATACTACTCTCGGGGAGTGGTTGCCAGGGCGCGAAGAAATTGATGTGCTCAGACAATTGGTAAAAAAGGTGATGAACTACTGATTGCTTTGTGTTGCAGCCAGCACTCAGCAACGGAAACGTCTGCTTTGACCAAACGATCAAAACATATCTAAAAAAATAAATACTTGACAATGCCGCACTGCCCGATTACCTTTGCGCGGCTAATGCAAATAGAAACTCAAAAAAACAAAGTCATGAAGAAAAACGTTGGAAACATCGACAAAGTGATTCGCATCGTATTGGGTCTCGCCATCGGCGGGCTTGGTATCGCCTACCAGAGCTGGTGGGGGCTTATTGGATTGCTTCCTATTGCAACAGCCCTCGTTGGAAGTTGTGGTGTTTATACCTTATTGGGAATAAGCACATGTAAAAAAGATTCGTGAAATTTTCGCTCACCGAGACTGACTTAAGCAAAAAAGCCTGATTTCCAGTGAAATCAGGCTTTTTATTTTATTGACGTCTGTATTTAAAAACTAAAATCAAGGCCAAGGCCGAATGCCAGATTCTTACGGCTGTAGGTTTCGCCATACTGCGGTTGATTTTGCGGAGCGAAGTTCTTTACATAAGTATTGTAGAATGTTCGCATCACGCCTGCATTGACGGCAATCTTATCGGTGATGCAATATTTGGCACCGGCACCGAAGCTGAAGGTGCTGAGGCTGTGGCTGAGGTCGCTCTGATACTCGGGTTTTACGCCTGAATTGGTTACCAGATATCCGGTGCTGAGCAACAGCTTTTCTGTTGCTTTGTAATGCATGCCGAAGGCAAATTCCCACAGGTTGCGATCCATAAGTTGGTCGTTCTTAACGTATTGTCCGTTGAGCATTTTGCCATACTCGGCGCCTTTATCCATATAGGTGTGATAAGTGAAGGCCAGACCAACGCGTTTCGAAGGTTCGTAACCAATGCCAATGGAAATCATCGAAGGCATATCGCTGGGCACTTCGGCGCCGTCGGGGAACATGCCCACATCGTCCTTGGTAGTTTCGTTCTTCACCTTGATGGCGGCGTGGTGCTCATATTTGAAACCGATATTCACCTTGTCGAGGTTGAAATTGAGGCCAACGATAGGAACGATTCCCGATCCTTTCTGCACGGCGTCAACGTATTTGTCACCGGTTGCAGCCTTATTGGCGTTCATGGTGTTGGCGTTGGCAGTGAAGGTGGGTGTAGCGGCAACATATCCCTGGTGAATGGCCGCAATTGGGATGGTGTTAGCGTTCACGTTGGGGTTGATAAACGCGAAACCACCAGCAATGCTAGCTGCCTGAGCCTGGGTGAGCAGTCCTGCTCCAACGAGCTGCGGAAGGGTAAGTCCCTGGGTTTGTGCGTTAGCTGCCAGAGGAGCAATGCTCGTGGCAACACCTGCAAGATTGGTAAACAAGCCGGCCATAGCCTCAAAGAAAACCGGAGCTTTTACCATCGTACCGTTGAATCCGGCTGCAGGGAAGTTGGGATTGATGCTGATGTCTTTCAGATGTCCGTGATAGCTGTTGTCGATGGTCACATAGCGCACACCCAAACTGGCCGAAAACATATCGTTGATTTGATAGGCAACATTGGCCTGATAACCAAAATAAACCGATTTGCCTTCAAATTCGGTGTCGTAGCTGTACTGGGTGGTGGGAATACCCGAAGCGTTGAGCGAGGATTTCAGGCCGGCCACCTGATACTCAAACGAGGGCAGCCCGTCGGGATAATAAGCGCCACCGCCGCCGCCTATGGGATTGAAGCCCAGAGATATGGCCAGCTTGTTTTTCTTAAAGACGGCATAGGCCGAGGGGAAGAGGGGAGCTTTTACTTCACCGGTGAATTCGTTGGTGTTGAGGCCGGCGCGCGAGGTCTTGATCAGGCGGTCCTGCGTGATGAAC
>DAIOUP010000285.1:0-3682 GCA_036759465.1 Bacteroidales bacterium | reverse complement strand
CACTTATGTCTTTTACCTTGAACAAGGTATGCGCGACACCCTGTTGTTTGGGATAACGGACGCTGGATTGCGCATCGAACGAAACCCCCTCTGAAGCATATCGGAAAAATGAGCCAGAAAAAAAAGCTTCCCTCGCCTTCTCAATATGGTGCCATTGGCACGTTCTGGATTGTTTACTTTTCGGGACTGGCTTTTGCCTTACTTCTATTTTTTGCCATAAGTGCAGGTTGGCTGGGCAAAATGCCATCGTTCGAAGAGCTTGAAAACCCTCAGACGAACCTGGCTTCCGAAATCATTTCTTCCGATGGCGTGCTTTTGGGCACCTTCTTTATCGAAAACCGTTCGAATGTGCAATTTCGCGAGCTTTCGCCCCATATGGTAAATGCCATTCTGGCCATTGAGGACGTGCGATTTACAGAACACTCAGGCATTGATGTAAAAGCACTATTCAGGGTAGCATGGGGTATAGCAACGGGCAATAGTAAAGGGGGTGGCAGTACCATTACCCAGCAGCTGGCCAAAAACCTTTTCCCACGCGACGAAAACCTCAATGTGCTGCAATTGGTGCTGCGCAAGTTTATGGAATGGATCACCGCAGCCAAACTCGAACGCAGCTACTCCAAGGAGGAAATTCTGGCCATGTATCTCAATACCGTACCTTTTGGCAGCAATGCCTTCGGTATCAAGTCGGCTGCTATGACATTTTTTGGTAAAACACCCGATTCGCTCAACATCGAAGAATCCGCCCTGATGGCAGGAGTGGTAAATGCCCCTACACGATTCAGCCCGGTGCGCAATCCAGAGAGAGCGCTTCAGCGCCGTAACCTGGTAATCAGTAAGATGCGTGAATACGGCTTTATTACCGAAGACGAATTTCAACAGGCTGTAAATACCCCCATCGATATGTCGAACTACGGCATGATGGATCACAATACGGGGATTGCAACATATTTCAGGGAATATCTGCGGAGTGAGATGCGCAAATGGACCTCAACGCACTACAAGAGCAATGGCACCACTTACGATATCTACAAGGACGGGCTTAAAATTTACACCACCATCGACTCGCGAATGCAGCGTTATGCCGAAGAGGCGGTTCAGGAGCATCTGGCTAACGATTTGCAGCCTGCATTTTTTAAACACTGGAAAGGACAGGCAAACGCCCCTTTCGATTTTCCGCCATCAGAGGCAAGGCAGGAGATCGAAAAAATCATGCAGACAGCTGTGCGCCGCAGCGAGCGATACCGCTATCTTAAACAGGCCGGCGTGAGCAACGATTCGATTACTCTGGCTTTCAACACGCCTACGCGCATGAGGGTGTTTTCGTGGAATGGCTACCGCGATACCATCATGACGCCCATGGACTCGATACGGTATTATAAATCGTTTCTGCAGTCGAGCCTCATGTCGGTGGATGTGAAAACCGGACAGGTGAAAGCTTATGTGGGTGGTATCGACTACCGCCATTTCAAATTCGATAATGCCACGCAGGCACGACGCCAGGTGGGTTCTACATTTAAACCTTTCGTTTACACCCTTGCCATGCAGGAAGGCGAATATACTCCCTGCTATAAGGTGCCCAACATCCCATACAGTGTGCAGCTATGGGACGGAACGTTCTGGGAACCAAAAAATTCGAACAACGACCGCATTGGTGAAGAAGTAACCCTCAAATGGGCTTTGGCCAATTCGAACAACTGGATCTCGGCCTATCTGATTAAGCGTTTCCCACCCGAGTCGGTCATCCAGATGGCGCGCAAAATGGGTGTGGTTTCGCCCATCGATCCCGTTCCGGCCATTGCACTGGGGACGCCTGAGATTACCCTTTATGAAATGGTTGGCGCCATGAACACCTATGCTAATAAAGGCGTATTCATCAAACCCTACTTCATCACGCGCATCGAAGACAAAAACGGCAACATCATCGAGCGCTTTGCCCCCGAACAATCGGAGGCCCTGGATGAAGTGACTGCATATAAAATGGTAGCCCTGATGAAAGGCGTGGTCGAAAGCGGCACAGGAATGAGGCTTCGCGGACGGTACAGCCTTCGCAATCCTATTGCAGGCAAAACCGGAACAACACAGAACCAGTCGGATGGATGGTTTATGGGTCTCACACCCGACCTGGTTACAGGAGTCTGGACCGGGGCCGAAGACCGCAGTGTACATTTCAGGTCGTTGCAGCTGGGGCAGGGTGCTAATACAGCATTGCCTATATGGGCACTCTACATGAAGAAACTTTATGCCGATCCCTTGATTCGCATTTCGACGGGCGATTTTGAACGTCCTGCCGGCAATAAGGCCGTGGAATTCAATTGCGATATGGAAGACACCCGCCGCAATATCAGGCAGTGGTCTAACCCCGACGATTTCTGAAAATGCTTACTCGTAAGTTCCTTTTTTGAGCATTTTTCCATCGCGCATCATCCACTGGCCCATGGCGATTACGCTGCGAAGATTTAATTGACTATCTATCAAACAGATATCTGCATCAGCCCCAACAGCAATGCGGCCTTTGTTGCCCAGCTTCAACACCCTGGCCGGATTGGCCGTAACGGTGCGCAGGGCAGTAGTCAGGCCGAGCTTTTCGCGCTGAACAATGTCGCGCATTTCGTTGAAAAGCGAGGTGAGCAGGCCCATTTCGAGGCGCACCAGATTGCCATCGGCATCGAAGAGTGGCAATGAACCAAAAGCATCGGATGTCATGGCGATGTGCTCCTCCGGCACTCCGGCTTCGAGGAGCAGCCTTACCGCTTCGGAAGGTTTTATTTCTTCATCAGGAAAATAAGGGTATGAGCTTGTTGTTATATCGACTACTCCCAACTTGCCATAGGCTTTTGCATCTTCGAAAATATAGTGGTTACGGTTTATATGTGTCGGAAAAAATTGCCTGAAGCTAAGCTCGCTGTGTTCTACTGCTGAATAAAGGGGAGCGAAGGGGTTTCTGGCATCGCCCATATGAATATTGACGATACCGGCTTTTCCGCCCAACATACCTCCTACCCTAGCATGAGCTGCAAGGCGAATCAGTTCAGTGGTGGTTGGATGTGAAGAACGATGGTCCGAGAGGGCAATTTCGCCTACCCCAATCACTTCGTCGATCAGGCTTAAGTCGCGGCCCACATCGCCGGTGAGTGTGGGTGTTGGCACTTGATAAGCCCCGGCGTACATCCAGGCTGATACGCCCTGTGCGCGCAGCGACTTCACTTTCATTAGCACCGACTCGAAGCTGCGCGAAAATCCGTCAGTGCCCAGACAACCGATAACGGTGGTTACTCCAGCTTCGATCATGTGCGATAGTTGCATTTCGGGTGTGCGTGTGGCAGGGCCACCTTCGCCTCCGGCGCCAGCAATGTGCACATGGGCATCAATGAGACCAGGGATAAGCATTGATCCCTCGCAATCAACAACCTCAACTTCTATCCCCTGCGGAGGCACGATTTGCGGTGCAAGGCCAATGATACGACCTCCACCGATAAGCAGGTCGTTCTGTCCCATTTCTTCAGGACCAAAAACCCGGCAATTTTTCAAAAATGTGATCATAAAAAGTTCCGTGTTGTGTCAAAAATAGGACTTTTCCTTCAAGGCGGAGCTTCACCGTTTACTGAAGGTTTGAACATCAGCACAAATTGAAATTCTTTTTCACATTATTAACAATAAATGGCATTTTTGTGGTTATACC
>DAIOUP010000284.1:0-3733 GCA_036759465.1 Bacteroidales bacterium | reverse complement strand
GGCTTTGGATGGCCAGATTGCGCGAGATGCAGCCCCAGCGCGCCTTCTATCCCGATGCCAACAGCACCCTGCGCTTTACCTATGGCAGCGTGAAGGATTATATCCCGGCCGATGCGGTGCATTACAACTACGTAACCACCTACAAGGGCATACTTGAAAAGGAAGACCCCTCGAACGACGAGTTTATCGTACCCGAAAAGCTGAAATCGCTGATCGAGACACTTGAATTTGGACCATACGGTGACAACGGCACCCTGTTTACTTGCTTCATCAGCACCAACGACATCACCGGTGGCAACTCGGGCAGTCCGGTCATCAACGGTAAGGGCGAGCTCATTGGCATTGCCTTCGACGGCAACTGGGAAGCTATGAGCGGCGACATCGCCTTCGAAACAGATTTGCAGCGTACCATCAGTGTGGATATCCGCTATGTGTTGTTTGTGATCGACCGTTATGCCGGTGCCACCAACCTGATTGACGAGCTTGACATCCGCAAGGCAGAGCCGCAGCCGATACGCGTTGTAAACCATTAAATCCTAATTTGTTGCGATAAAAATCCGGTTCTTTGAAGGGCCGGATTTTTTATTTTGAGACATATAAACTTGCGATCACGCCTGCAGTGGGTCGGTATTAGGATTTGGTGGTTTCTCATAAACATGTGACCCCTAACGGGGTCAGGGTTGGTTTGGGGCGTATCTTTACAAACATGTGACCCCTAACGGGGTCTTGTCGCGCCAAGTAAAATGCTTGTCTATCTTTACATAAAACTTATCTGCTGATGTTTACCATTCAACTCAAGGTACGTGATTACGAATGCGATATGCAGGGCATTGTCAACAATGCCGTGTACCAGAATTATCTGGAGCATGCCCGTCATGAGTTCCTGCTGGAGCAAGGACTCAGCTTTGCACAACTGACTGCCGATGGTATTCTGTTGGTCGTCAAGCGAGTAGAAATAGACTACCAAAGTCCACTGCGCAGCGGCGACACTTTCGAGGTGCAATGCAGCACAAGTAGGATGTCGCCCTTACGATTTGTGTTTCACCAAAAAATTGTCAGGCTGCCCGATCGCAAGCCGATTGTCGAGGCTAAGGTGGTCGGCACATCCATCAATGCGCAAGGCCGTCCGTTCCTGCCACCAGTCATCGAAAAGCTGTTCGGACAAAGTCATTGAGCCGGTTCTGCAACCGTTTTCCCCTGCCCTGCCGCCTTTAGCTTGCCCAATTCGAGGAGATAGACTTAAATAAGGTATATTTACTTTTTGCATTTACCTGGATTAATGAAAAAACTTACCCTTGCCGGCTTGCTTTTGGTTTTGGTTTTCATGGTCGATCATCGGCTGCAATCGCAAAACCTCCGGCTGAATGAAATGATGTCGTCCAATGCCACGGCACTGGCCGACGAAGACGAGGATTATCCCGACTGGATTGAATTGTACAATGCTGGTGATGTGGCCGTCAATCTGCATAACTATGGCCTGAGCGATGATCCTGCCCAGCCTTTTCGCTGGCGCTTTCCTTCTGTTACCTTGCAGCCCGGTGAGTATCTGTTGGTTTTTGCATCGGGTAAAAACCGTACCACTGCCGGTCAGCCCCTGCACACCAATTTCAGCATCAGCGCTCAGGGTGAGCCACTTGTCTTGAAAAGCCCTGAAGGCGCAACCATCGACAGCCTTGGCCCTGTTGCCCTGCAGCGCGATATTTCGTGGGGACGACTGCCCGGCCAGCACGAAACATTGCGCTATTTCAGTCCGGCCAGCCCTGGCCAGCCAAATACTACCACGGCCTACACTTTGCTGTTGGGTGAGGTTCAGGCCTCGCACAGTTCGGGATTTTACACTTCTTCTTTTAACCTCCAGCTGAGCACCACACAGCCCGGGGCACAGTTGGTTTACACCACCGATGGCGCCCTTCCGACCGCTGCCAGCAATACCTACACAAGCCCAATTAATATTTTCAACCGTACTACGCTGCCCAACGGTATCTCCATGATTCCGACCAACAACAACACCGATCCCGGACCTCCCTATTACGAAGGCTGGCAGCCACCCCTGGGTTTGGTATTCAAGATCAATGTGATACGTGCCCGGCAGCTGCACCCTGATGCGCCCCCCGGACCTGTAAAGACCTTCACCTATATAGTCGATCCGGCAGGTGCTCAGCGTTATCCATTCCCGGTGCTATCGCTGGCCACCAACAACGATAACCTCTTCGATCCTGAGATAGGTATTTACGTTTACGGCAACCACAACAATTATTTCCAAGACGGGCCGGAATGGGAGCGGCCGGCCAATCTGAGCATGTTCGAACCCAATGGCCAGCAAGCTTTCACAGAAGATATCGGCATTCGCATACACGGAAATACCACCCGCAGCAGGCCGCGCAAAACCCTCCGCGTCATCGCCAAAAGCGAATATGGCAACAGCTGGATAGAGTACCCCATTTTTCCGTGGAAAAACATCAATCAGTATAAGCGCTTTTTGCTCCGCAACGGCGGCAACGACTGGGACTTTGCCATTATGCGCGACGATTTTATTCAGTCGCTTATGCGCAATTTGAAAGTTGACCGGCAGGATTACCGCCCCTCCATCCTGTTTATCAACGGCGAATACTGGGGCATACACAACCTGCGCGACCGCTACGATGAGCATTACATCCTCTCCAAATATGGCATTCAGGAGCATGAAATGACCATTATGGAGAACAACTCGGAGCATAAATTCGGCAGCACGGCAGGTGTTTTGCATTACAATTACATGCGTAGCTATCTAAGCACGAACAATATGGCTGTTGATGCCTACTATCAGGGATTGAAAAGCATGATGGATATTGAAAGCTTTATTGACTTTCAGATTGCGCACATCTTTTCCATGAACACCGACTGGCCAGGCAACAACACCCTCTACTGGCGCTTCAACACCAGCTATAATCCCAACGCGCTGAACGGCCGCGACGGCCGCTGGCGCTGGATGTTGCTCGACATGGACTTTGGCTTTGGTTTGCCTTTCAACTACGTTCCCGGCGTGGGCATGGGGCCGGCGCACAACACCCTTGCCTTTGCATTGGTATCAAACGGACCAGGCTGGCCCAATCCGCCATGGTCAACGTTGATTCTGAGAAACCTTGTTAAAAATCAGGAGTTTAAGTTTCAGTTTATCAACCGTTTCTGCGATCTGCTGAACACCGAACTGAGCGAAGCCCGCGTGGAAGCCCAGCTCGATTCGCTTCAGGCTTTGCTGACACCCGCCATGCAGGAGCATATCAACCGTTGGCGAAGACCCACCAGCATCAGCGAATGGAACAACAACGTCCAGGTAATGCGCAATTTTGCCCGGCTGAGGCCCGGCTATGTGAGGCAGCATATTAAAAGTCAATTTCAGTTGCAAGACCCGATAAAACTGAGTGTAAAGGCTTCGCCACCAGAAGCCGGTCAGGTGATGGTGAACACTGCAACTGTATCCAACGGATGGAATGGATGGTATTTCCCTCAGGTGCCGGTGCAGCTGACTGCCAAGGCAAAACCCGGCTTCCGTTTTATTGGATGGAGCGGAGTTGCAGCAGGCATTGCCGAAACCACCACGGCCACCCTGACGGGGAATGCGCAGGTGGAGGCAATATTCGAAATCAGCAATGACTTTCAGGGCGATTCGCTCAATCCTGTCGCCTATCGGCTGGCCAACGGACCATTCCGCTTTGAATACTGGGATGAGTACCAGCCCGAACGTAGCTATCCG
>DAIOUP010000283.1:0-3740 GCA_036759465.1 Bacteroidales bacterium | reverse complement strand
GCCCAAGCGTTATCACTTCGATGACAAACGAAACATGGGTTTTGCCAGTGCCCATTACCCCGTTGAAAAGTATGATCCCGCTGGCAAAAAAAGGCGCTCCAAGCATTATAATATATAAAACCGGCAGGCTTCCCGCAATTAATGCTTCATCGTTAGTATAGAGCCTGATGAGCAGGGAAGGGGAGATAAGGCTTGTGGCAATGAGCAGGGCAACTCCCAGCAAAGTAAGATTGATGATGCGTCGTATCAGGGTCATTACCAGTTGCTCCTGTCTCATTCCCAGCAAATAACTCACCATAGAGTTGGCTGCCGAAGCAAAACCCCAGATCGGAATCATGAAAACAATGTAGATGCTTCGAATAATGTTGGATATGGCAAGTGCCTGCTCACCTAGCTTTTCAATAAGCAGGAAAAAGGCAAACCATACGCCCAACGACAAAAAGTTTTGCAGCATTATCGGTGAAGCCAGATTCAGGTTTCGAACGAAAAGCTGTCTGTCGAACTTTCCCACTTTGAGAAGTGGGTACTTGATGTGGTATTTTCTCAGTAGCACGTCGGCGGCAAGGTAGGCCACGGCAGTCATCTCGGCGATCACTGAGGCCAGGGCGGCACCTTGCAGTCCCATGGCCGGCAGACCCAGCTTGCCAAATATAAGTCCATAGTCGAGGACGATGTTTACCATGGCCATTACCACCGTGCTCCATGTGATGACGCGGGTGCTGGCGATACTCACATAAAACGCCCTGAACATCACCTGTCCGAAGGCGAAAAAAATGCCAAAGATCCTGTATTCAATAAAACTAAGGCTGGCGCGAAAGATATTTTCCGACTGGATGACCACAGATAGGATAGGCCGGGCAAAAAAGAACATGAAAACAAAAGAGGCCAGTGCCAATGGAAGCATGAAAAAATTGCCGTGGGCAAAGGTGCGACCGAGCTCCTTAGTGTTGCCTTCGCCGAATCGGCGCGACATAATGATTTGCATACCCGTACCAAAACCAAGGCCCAGCATAATGAGCACAAAATAAAACATGCCGCCCAGCGCCGAAGCGCCCAGTTCGACCTCGCCCACATGGCCCAGAAAGGCTGTATCGGTAACATTAATCACATTCTGCGCCACACTCCCGAGTATAATAGGGTAGGCAATCGACCAGATGCGTTTGTGTGAAATGTCAGGTGTCAAAATTCAAAATTGTGTGCAAAGGTAAGGCTTATCTTGCGGATGCTGGTGAATAGAGGTTTTAGGCATTGGGTTAAACAAACCACCGGCTTGCTTGTTACATCTCAAATTGAAGCTGAATGAAAATTGTCATCGCAGGTGCTACAGGCCTGGTAGGCGAGGCACTTGTCAAAAGATTACTCGACAAGCATGAGCTGGTGTTGTTTTCGCGTGATGTGCCCAGAGCACGAAAGAAATTTCTCGGTGCGGGCATTCACTATGCCGACTGGCATCAGCCGCCTTCGCATCTTGCAGCCCTTATCGACGGTGCTCGTGTGGTAATTAATCTTGCCGGCGCCGGCATTGGCGATGCCCGCTGGACACAGGAGCGCAAAAACGCCATCATAGGCAGCCGTTTGCAAAGCATCGAGATGCTTCACAAGCTGTTTGTCGCAGCTGAAATTCATCCTGAACTGGTCATACAGGCCTCTGCGGTAGGTTATTACGGATTTTCTGATGATTGTGAATTCACCGAAAACGACCCGCCGGGCGAGGGATTTCTGGCGGATGTAACAAAACGCTGGGAAGAAAAAGCCAACATTTGGAACGACATTTCACCACGCCTTGTTTTGCTAAGATCAGGCGTGGTATTTGCACGCAACGGAGGCGCCTTGCCGCGCATGGCCATGCCTTTTAAGTTCTGGAACGGCGGCCATGTTGGCACTGGAAAACAATGGGTTTCGTGGATCGACCTCGAAGACGAGATAGAAGCTATTCTCCATTTGCTGCACAACCCGCTGAGCAACGGCCCCTACAACCTCACCGCTCCCAAACCGGTGATGCAAAAAGAAGTGGCCAAAGCTATCGGTAAGGCTTTAAATTCTCCATCCTGGCTACACATGCCCAATTTCGTGCTGCGTGCGCTACTCGGCGAAATGGCCGACGAACTCCTGCTGAAAGGTGCAAAAGTGCTTCCGGTGCGCCTGCTGGCCGAAGGCTTTCAGTTTCATTTCGAGGATGTTGCCGAAAGCGTGAAGGATAAACTGAAAACTGATTAAGTCGTTGCTTCCGTGGCACTTCTGCTTTAGATCGCTTAACCCCTGAAGGTCAGTTCCTTAGGAAAACAGATAAAATACCTGGTTTCGATATCCATTTTACCTGCAAGCCCAATGGTTTGAGAAACTTGTTGCAGGTTGGTGAGGCTGCCGTTTTTGTGCAAAACCCTGATGGGCGAATGGCTTGGGTTGTAAAGCTGGTTCGAAGTTTTGCCGGCAATGAGCAGCCAGCGCGCTTCTTCCCCATCAATGCCGTAACGTTGTTGAATATCGCTTAACAACAAATCGAGCTGTTGTTGTTCAAAGGGTTCGTCCTGAAGTATTATCCTGAAGAGCTTACGGTTCATTATCCCTGAAGAAAGCGTGGAAAGTACCACATCGTTTTCGTATTGCCATTGCTTGAGTGCGGCAAAAATATCCACGTCGTCGAGGTTCGTAAAATGCCTCATGCCATCGACTGTGAATTGTTCATTTATGCGTTCATTCTCAAGAAAGTAGCGAAGGCTGACGCTGGCTTCAAGCTTATTTCCCGATTGCACCAGCTCCCTTGCCCTGAGGAGGGCATTGCTCAGCATGAACTCGGCCGAAAGTACGGTTTTGTGCAGATAAACCTGCCAATACATCATCCGCCGCGCAGCCAAAAAGTGCTCGATGGTGAAAACACCTTTAGCTTCGATTACCAGCTCATCCTCTGCAATATCAAGCATAGCCAGCAGTCTGTCAACATTGATGTATCCTTCGGCCACACCGGTGTAAAAGCTGTCGCGTTTCAGGTAGTCCATACGGTCCATATCCATCTGCCCCGACACCAGCTGGCAAAGAAACTTACGCGGATAACGGCCCTCCAGGATAGCTGTGGCACCCTGCAGTACACCGCCCATTTCCTGATTCAGCCTGCTGATGATGGCTCGTCCAATCTGCTCATGATCAAGACCGGTAACAATGGTGTTTTCGAGGGTATGCGAGAATGGGCCGTGGCCAATGTCGTGCAGAAGTATGGCGTTCAGGGCGTCTTCGCGCTCTTGCAGGCTTATGCTGTGTCCTTTGGAAATCAGGTGATTAAGGGTTCTGTTCATAAGGTGCATTGCCCCAAGGCTGTGCTGAAAACGGGCGTGAAGCGCAGCCGGATAAACAAGATAGGTGAGCCCCAGCTGCTTTATGCGCCGCAGACGCTGAAACCATGCGTGTTCAATCAGGCGAAATTGTGTTTCGCCCGGGATACTGACAAAGCCATGCACCGGATCGTTGACGATTTTGCTGCGTTGCGGCATACGGAAGGCTAAAATTCGTTAAATTTGTCCTATAACAGGCACCTCAGGCAATAATAACCCCCAAAGGCTCATTAATACTGCAAAAATAGCAAGCGTGCCGCAAACCTCTACCCCTTTACAATAAATTGATAACTAAGCAGATGGAAAAAGTTAGAATTCTATGGGCCGATGACGAAATCGACATGCTCCGGCCACACATCATTTTTCTTGAACACAAGGGGTACGAGGTGGAAACCATCAACAATGGCGATGAAG
>DAIOUP010000282.1:0-3741 GCA_036759465.1 Bacteroidales bacterium | reverse complement strand
ACATAGGCATTGCCATGATCGAAGACGGAAAATTCAAAAAGGGCTGGATACGTTTTCGCCTCGAAGGTCCGGCCAAAATCAATTTCGAGGAAATGGCCTTTCAGCGCTGAAGACTAAGAAAAAGGCTTTGTTTACCTTTGTTTCCGATGAGTCTGGTTAAAGAAGCATTTCCGCTGCTTGAGGTTGAAAACCTAAGTGTGTCGTTCAGGCACAGCGATGGTGTTTTCGAAGCGGTGCGGGGCATATCATTTAGCCTTATGCCGGGTAAAACCCTTGCCATCGTTGGCGAATCGGGCTCGGGCAAATCGGTAAGCGCGCTCTCGCTCATGGGTTTGTTGCCCGAACGCTCCTCAGTAGTGAGGGCGGAGCGCATGCTGTTCGAAGGCCACGATCTGAGAAATATTGCATCCGCCGAATTGAACGGACTGAGGGGCAACCGCATGGCCATGATATTTCAGGAGCCTATGACCTCGCTCAATCCGGTGATGCGATGCGGAAAACAGGTGGCAGAAGCCCTGATTTTGCACCAAAAGCTCAGCCTCGATGCTGCAAAAAGCAGAGTGATTGAATTGTTCGAACGGGTGAAGCTGCCGCGCGCCGAACAGCTCTACCTTGCCTGGCCACACGAGCTTTCGGGAGGGCAGCGTCAGCGGGTGATGATTGCCATGGCGCTGGCAAACAATCCACGACTGCTCATTGCCGACGAGCCCACTACCGCGCTCGACGTAACCGTGCAAAAAGAAATTCTGCAACTTCTGAGGCAATTACGTGAAGAGTATGGTATGGCACTGATCTTCATTACGCACGACCTTGGGGTGGTGTCCGATATTGCCGACCAGATTGCCGTTATGCATCAGGGATTAATCGTCGAAAAAGGCGAAGTCGCCGCTATAGTAAAACATCCAAACCACCCTTACACCAAAGGCCTCATGGCCTGCCGGCCTCCGCTCGACAAGCGTTATTTTCGCCTTCCGGTGGTAAACGAATTTCTCAATGGCACATGGAAAAGCGCTGAGGATATTGCCCAAAAGTTGATAATACCGCGGGATAAGCGCAAACAGGACCATCAAATCACCTATTCCCGCCCGCCGCTTATGCAGGTGCAGGAGCTCTCGGTGCACTTTCGCCTCAGCAGACATTCGGGTGGCGAAAGAGTGCTCAAGGCTGTCGACAAGCTCAGCTTCGATATCTTTCCCGGCGAAACCTTAGGTCTTGTAGGCGAATCGGGCAGCGGCAAAACAAGCCTCGGCCGCGCTATTCTGCATCTTTTAAAGCCCACGTCAGGAACAATAATCTACCGCGATGAGCCGGTTGAACCGGGTCAAGCTGAGCAGTTCAGGAAACTACGGCGAAAGATGCAGATCGTTTTTCAGGACCCCTATTCGTCGCTCAACCCGCGCATCACGGCCGGTGAGGCCATACGCGAACCCATGATTGTGCACAGGCTCAACGGTAATGCAAAAAGCCAGAAGGAAAAAGTGGTTTACCTGCTCAATCGGGTAGGTTTATTGCCCGAACACTATTACCGATATCCTCACGAATTTTCCGGAGGGCAGCGACAACGCATCGGCATAGCCCGTGCACTGGCCGTAGAGCCAGAGTTTGTAGTGCTCGACGAACCTGTTTCGGCCCTTGATGTTTCTGTTCAGGCTCAGGTGCTCAACCTGCTGGGCGAGTTGAAAACCGAATTCGGTCTCACCTACCTCTTCATCTCTCACGACCTGGGCGTGGTGCGCTATTTCTCCGACCGCGTCATGGTCATGTATCAGGGAAAAATAGAAGAATTGGCTGAAGCCGACACACTCTTCACCGACCCACAAAGCCCTTACACCCGTAAGCTCATTGCAGCCCTGCCCGGTTTGCAAAGGTCAGTCGGCCAAATTTAGCCATGCCGAATCGATGGTTTCGATTTTACCGATTTAAACTTCCCTGCCGCATTATAAGACCTACCTTTGTGCAAATATCAATTTCAACCAATGCCAAAAAAGAAATCGTCAGGCAATGGCACCAAAGCCATGATGCGGCAGAGCATCCTAAGTCTATTTGGGGCCAATCCGTTCAAACCACTCAACCATAAGCAGATAAGTAAGGCACTTGGCATTAAGGATGCCGCAGGAAAAGACCTGATCATAAGCATTCTCGACGAACTTGTTGTGGAGGGAAAGCTGCAGGAGCAAAACCGCTTTAAATATGTCCTCAGCCAAACGGCCCTGCGCGAGCACGGCAAAAAGCAATACCTCACCGGAAGGGTCGATATGAAAAGTACCGGCAAAGCTTATGTGGTGCCCGACGAGGGCGGAGATGACATTTTTATTGCCTCCAACAATACATACAAAGCGCTTCACGACGATAAAGTAAAAGTACTGCTCTTTCCGCGCCGTTCCGGACACAAACCCGAAGGCGAGATTGTAGAGGTGATCCAACGAGCCCGAACCGATTTTGTGGGTGTGATATCCATCAGTAAAAAATTCGGTTTTCTGGTGCCCGACAGCGCCACCATGCCCATCGATATCTTTGTGCCTGCCGAAGGCCTGGGAAAAGCCCAAAACGGCGATAAGGTAGTCGTGCGTCTTACCGACTGGCCCGACCATTCAAAAAACCCCTTCGGTGAAGTAATCCACGTGCTGGGCAAACCCGGCGACAACAATGTGGAAATGCTCAGCATTCTGGCGGGGCACAACTATCCGCTGGCTTTCCCGACTGCCGTGGAAAAAGAGGTGGCCGGCATCGATCATGGCATTACTCCGGCCGAAATAGCCCGCCGTCGCGATTTCCGTCAGGTATTCACCATCACCATCGACCCTGTGGACGCCAAAGACTTCGACGACGCCCTCTCGCTCCGCAAGCTCGACAACGGCAACTGGGAAGTGGGCGTGCACATTGCCGACGTTTCGCACTACGTTCAGGAAGGCTCGGCCACCGATCAGGAAGCCCGCGAGCGCGGCACCTCGGTATATCTGGTGGACCGCACCATCCCCATGCTGCCCGAAAAACTTTCGAACAACATCTGCTCCCTCAGGCCCAACGAGGAAAAACTGTGCTTTGCCACCGTATTCGAAATGAACGAAGAGGCCGAAGTGCTTGCGAAATGGATAGGCCGCACGGTGATCCGCTCCGACCGCCGATACGCCTACGAGGAAGTGCAGGCCATGATCGAAGGGCAGCCGGGCGACTACAACGAGCAAATAAACGTCCTTCACAACCTTGCTTCTAAGCTTCGCGAAAAGCGCATGAAAGAGGGCTCAATCAACTTCCGCACCGAAGAGGTGAAGTTTGTACTCGACCTCAGCGGAAAACCCATCGATACCTATGTGAAGGTGCAGCAGGAAAGCCACATGCTTATTGAAGACTTCATGCTGCTGGCCAACCGCACCGTGGCCGAAGAAATAGGCAAGCCCGCAAGCAAAAAGAAGCCTAAAACTTTCGTCTATCGCATACACGACGAGCCTAACCCCGAAAAGCTCAACACATTTCTACAGTTTGTAGGCAAGCTGGGCTACAGCATGAACATCAGCTCGCGCAAAAAGCTGGTCGACTCCTACAACAAGCTCTTTGAAGCCGTGGAAGGGAAAGGCGAAAAGAACCTCATCGAAACCGTGGCTGTGCGCACCATGGCCAAGGCCGAATACAGCACCCAGAACATCGGCCACTACGGACTGGCCTTCAGCTACTATACCCATTTTACCTCACCCATCCGACGCTATCCCGACCTGATGGTGCATCGCCTGCTCGACCGCTACC
>DAIOUP010000281.1:0-3747 GCA_036759465.1 Bacteroidales bacterium | reverse complement strand
ATGCCTTGTATCTTAATGCCCTCTTTGACGCGGGATATGTTCGCGAACCTAATCCCTGGCCAGACAATTTTCTTCAAAACAGAATGCTCTATGGCACTGGGATAGGGCTCGACCTTGTAACCTACTACGACCTCGTCTGGCGTTTCGAATATTCCTTCAATCACTTGCGTCAGAGTGGTTTTTTCATCCATTTTGTTGCGCCGATCTGATGGCCGATTATGCTGTCAAAGTCAATAAGTTGTAATCTTGTATTGAAAAATCCTGAGATCAAATGAAAATAGCGGTGTTCGGAAAGAGCATATCCGGCGAGCAATCGCCCTACCTGAGCCTTATGCTCGACAAACTGCGACAGGCCGGTGCCGAATTGTATGTTTATGGTCCTTTTCTTCCCGCACTTAGGCAATATACGGGTTTGGCTAATGTTGCGGGAGTTTATTCGAACCATACCGACCTGCCGCCCGATTGCGAAATCTTACTTTCAATAGGGGGGGACGGAACATTGCTCGATACACTGCCACTCGTTCGCAATTCTGGTATTCCGCTTCTGGGAATAAACACAGGTCGTTTGGGTTTTTTGTCGAGCGTTTCCCGTCAGGACATCGATCATGCAATGGACGCCCTTGTTTCGGGCAGATACGGGATTCAGGAGCGGACATTGATTCAGCTTGATGCGCCGGAAGGACTTTTCGGCGACATCAATTATGCCCTCAACGAAGCCACCGTTTTTCGTAAGGAAGCCACCTCGCTCATTGTAATCCAACTCTATGTCAACGAGGCATTCGTAAACGCATATTGGGCCGATGGTTTGATTGTTGCCACACCAACCGGCTCAACAGCTTACTCACTGAGTGCCGGAGGACCAATACTCACTCCCGATTCAGGTAATTTCGTGATCACGCCCATTGCTACACACAATTTGAGTGTGCGTCCCATCGTTATCCCCGACAGCAGCATCATCAGGCTCAAAGTGGTAGGGCGTCATACACAATTTACCCTAAGCATGGATTCGCGTCTGGCAGTTGTAGATCAGGCGTTCGAACTGAAATTCAGCAGGGCGCCGTTTAAAATTCGACTGGTTGTAACCGAGGGAAAGGATTTTTTCAGCACCATCAGGGAAAAGTTGTTGTGGGGTCTTGATGTAAGAAACTGAGCTGCGATGCCGTAAAAAAACTAAATTTGCAACCCGTTCGCATCGGATAAACAGCAGCTTCCTGCGAGCACAATCGGAAAATGAAAATGCACAGACTGACCATAACGGCCCTCTTTGCGGTATTGTTTGTTGTCAATGGCCTCCATTCCCAGAACCTCGAAGTTGGGCTTGCCGGTGGCCTTGCCTATTACAATGGCGACCTCAATCCGGGCCTCCCGTTTCAGGATGCAAAAGCAGCCTACGGACTTGTTGCCCGCTACAGCAAAAGCACGCGCTGGGCCTACCGTCTTACTGTGCTTAACGGAAGCCTGGCTACCACGGCTGCCAATCCGAGGGTAGATGCCATGAAAGGTAGCACTTTCAGCAAAAACTTTCAGGAAGCCAATGTGGTCGCGGAGTTCAATTTTTTCGATTATTTCACAGGAAGCGAGAAAAGCTTTGCCACACCCTACCTGTTCGCCGGGCTGGGAATGACGAGGATTCCGATAGCAGAAATAAATGGTGCTGAGACGTCGCGATTGCCCATAAACACGACATTCGGACTTGGCTTTAAATACAGCCTGACCAATCGGCTTGCGCTTGGCGGAGAGTGGGGAATGCGCAGGTCGTTTTCTGATGCAATCGATCACGCAACGAGTGTTCCGCTCGATAATCAGCTGCATTGGGATGATCCCGGAAAGACCGACTGGTACAACTTTACAGGATTGTCGCTCACCTATAGGTTCTCACTGCAAAAAAAGCATAAGTGCGACGCCTTTCAGAACCGTATTTACAAGAAATAGATATACCGTTGGACGGGGAACAAAAACATACGCAATCGCTCAAGGACAAAGTTGACCTCAACCGCCTGCCGGTGCACATTGCCATTATCATGGATGGTAATGGACGTTGGGCAAAAAAGCATGGCAAACATCGTGTTTTCGGGCATCGCAATGGCGTGACAGCCGTGCGCGAAGCTGCCGAAGCCGCGGCAGAGCTTGGGGTGCCATACCTAACCTTATATGCCTTCTCGACGGAGAACTGGAACCGACCCCGCACTGAAGTCAATGCACTCATGCGTTTACTGTTGCAGACGATTAAGACAGAGGTTAAAACACTGAACAAGAATAATATAAGGCTTAATGCCATTGGCGACCTTGATAGTTTGCCGGAGATTAACCGACAGCAGCTTCAGCGAGCCATTGACGAAACGGCTGGTAATACCCGCATGACCCTCACCCTCGCCCTGAGCTATTCGAGCAGGTGGGAGCTTACACAGGTCGGACGAAAAATAGCCAGTTTGGTTGCCGAAGGAAAGTGCAAGCCGGAGGAAGTGGATCAGCAATGTGTGGAACAATTTCTAACGACCAGCAATATGCCTGATCCTGAGCTACTTATTCGTACAAGTGGTGAGCATCGCATCAGCAATTTTATGCTCTGGCAAATTGCCTATGCCGAACTCTATTTTACCCCGACGCTCTGGCCCGATTTCAGGCGCGAAGACCTATATAAGGCCATTCTCGACTTTCAGTGCCGCGAAAGACGTTTCGGTCAAACAAGTGAACAAATCAAAAAAGGAAAAAAGCAGGAATGAAGTCATTTGCCCTGTCAGGAAGAAAAATTATCCTGTTTATTTTGCTGAATGTCAGTTTCTGGAGTCTCAATGCCCCGGCTTTCGCACAAATTCCTATTGGTTCGGACCTCTCGCCCTTCGATTATTCCCGGCCCCGTGAATACGAAATTGCCGGCATTACCGTAGAAGGCGTTCAGTACCTCGACCCCAATGTTCTGATAATGATCAGCGGCTTAAAAGTCGGTGACCGGATAAAAGTGCCTGGCGACCGCATCACCGATGCCATCAGAAAACTTTGGGATCAGGGACTGTTTGAGAACGTCAGCATTTCGGCATCCAACATCACTGGTGGGCTAATTTTTCTGCGTATCGACCTCAAGGAGCGTCCCCGCGTTTCGAAGTTCTCCTTTCAGGGGCTTCGCAAATCGGAAGCTGACGATATCCGTGGCAAAATAAACCTTACGCGTGGCGATGTAGCCACCGACCACCTTTTTGTGCGTACCGAACGCATTATACAAAAACACTTTGCCGCCAAAGGTTTTTTGAACACCGAAGTTGATATCGAACAAAAACCGGATGCCTCCCGCGAAAACTATGTTGACCTTAACATCATTGTGCGCAAAAACGCAAAGGTGAGGATTGGCGAGATTGTTATTGATGGCAATGATGCACTTACTGCTGCCGAAGTACGCTCGGCCATGAAGGAGACAAAGGAAAGGGGTTCGTTCAACCCGCTTGATCCTCTTGGACCTACCATTGTTGATGCCACCGCCGATATCATTCGTCTAAAGCCGGTGAGCGCACTTCAGCGCATAGAATCCTATTTTACGGATAACTATCGGCTGCGCATACTCAAATCGTCGAAGTATGACGAGGCCAAGTTCAGGGAAGACCTCGAAAAAATCGTAAAGAAGTATAACTCAAAAGGATATCGCGATGCACAGGTGGTAAGCGATTCGCTTTACCGTATCGACGATCGTAACATCGGACTCAAGCTCACTATTTTCGAAGGTAACCGATATTACTACCGCAACATCGACTGGAT
>DAIOUP010000280.1:0-3766 GCA_036759465.1 Bacteroidales bacterium | reverse complement strand
GAACAGTGGAACCGAAGCCGGCGAAAAATGATTCTGGTTGGGCAAATGATGCCCGACGACAGAATACAGCAAGCACTCGACAAGCTTTCGGACGATCCTTCGGTGGTGGTACTCACCGAAACAACATCGAATGTGCATAACCCACGTTTTGTGAGTGTTATCGACCGCAGCCTCAGCCTGATGACAGCCTCCGCCGACTATCAGCCTGATATGCTGATCACCATTGGAGGACAGGTGGTTTCCAAACGCATCAAGGCATTCCTGAGGAAGGTTGAAGGTATGCAACACTGGCATATCGATCCGGCTGAAGTGCACCCCGATACCTACCAGCATCTCAGTCTAAGCATTCCTGCACAGCCTTCCGTCTTTTTGCCATTGTTTACAGGTGTCGCAGTTCCACAACATAGCGATTTTGCCGAACGTTGGCAAAAGCTCCAGCAGATGAGCCGGCAGCTTCACGAACAATACCTCTCGCGCTGCGGTTTTGCTGATCTAAAGGTTTTTGAATTGATCTTCAGGAATTTACCCGAATATTATGATATTCAGCTTTCGAACAGCACTCCCGTGCGTTATGCTCAATTGTTTGAACACCCTGAGGGTCGGCGGCAGTTTGCCAACCGCGGTACCAGCGGCATAGACGGCAATGTTTCCACGGCTGCCGGAGCTGCTTACGCCAGCGAGAAACCGACCCTGCTCATTACCGGCGACCTGGCATTTTTCTATGATACCAACGGGCTCTGGCACAAACACTTATCACCAAAACTCCGGATTATCGTAGTGCATAATGGTGGAGGCGGCATCTTTCGTTTTATCGACGGGCCTTCCGACAGCGGCTTGCTTGAACGTTTCTTCGAGGCCTCGCACCAGACTGGTGTCGGTGGTATAGCCCAAACCTTCGGACTTGAATACTATTTTGCAGATGATGAGCAAGGCTTCGAACATCAACTTGCACAATTTTTGCCCCTGCCGGTCGTCCTGCTATTTTTGAAGTGCGAACGCCTTCCGCTAAAAGCGCATCGATGCTTAAGTGCTATTTCAAGTTTCTTACAGAAAACAGGCCCGAAAACGATGCCTGACTTTATTTCCCATCACAAGCCGGTTAACTTCCATTTTCAGAAACCCTTTGCTTGTGCTAATTTTGCACATCCGAACCTTTTGGTACCGGCCGGCGTTATTTGGACATAAAAACTAAGCTATGACTCAGAAAAGAGACTGGAAAGCTGTTAAAGCTTATAAGGATATCCTCTTCGAAAAGTGGAATCACATTGGCAAGATTACAATCAACCGCCCGGAAGTGCACAACGCATTCAGGCCAACTACCGTATTCGAGATCGGCGATGCGCTGGATATTTGCCGTGAGGATCAGGATATTTATGTAATTGTGCTTACAGGTGCCGGAGATAAAGCTTTTTGCAGCGGAGGCGATCAGCAGGTGAAAGGCGATGGTGGCTATATCGACGAGCAGGGTATACCCAGGCTCAATGTGCTCGAAGTACAGAAAAAAATACGGTCCATGCCCAAGCCGGTGGTGGCCATGGTGAATGGCTGGGCCGTGGGCGGAGGCCATGTGCTGCATGTGGTTTGCGACCTGACCATTGCTTCCGAAAACGCCCGCTTCGGACAGGTTGGCCCAAAGGTAGGCAGTTTCGATGCCGGCTTTGGCTCGTCGTATCTGGCGAGCATTGTTGGGCAGAAGAAAGCCCGCGAAATATGGTTTCTCAACCTTTTCTACAGTGCCGCCGAGGCCCTCGAAATGGGTCTGGTGAACCGTGTTGTGCCGCTCGAGCAGCTTGAAGACGCTACTGTGGAGTGGTGCGAGATAATGATGAAGCGCAGTCCTATTGCCCTACGCATGATCAAGCTTGGGCTCAACGCTGCCCTCGACGGTCAGGCCGGCTTGCAGGAGTTTGCCGGCAATGCTACATTGCTCTACTACCTCACCGAAGAAGCCCAGGAGGGCAAACGGGCTTTCCTCGAAAAACGTGAGCCTGATTTCCATCAATACCCCAAATTCCCCTGATCGCGGGATGGCAAAAGTTACCGACTGGTTAAAAGCAGCACGTTTGCGCACCCTGCCTCTTGCCCTTGCAAGCATGGGCATGGGCGCCTTTGTTGCAGCGCGTGAGCCTGGCTTCAACCTGAATGCAGCGTTTGGTGCAGCCTTAAGCACTGTTTTTCTGCAGGTGCTTTCGAACTTTGCCAATGACCTTGGCGATGCCTCCAAAGGCGCCGACGGCCGACAAAGAGTTGGGCCGACGCGTATGGTGCAAAGCGGTGCCATAAGTCCGGGCCAAATGAAAATTGCGGTTGCCCTGATGGCTATTGCAGCGCTTATGAGCGGATTCTGGCTACTGTTTGGGCTTTCGCACCTCGACGACGCATCGGCATTCGGAATGTTGTTGTTAGGTATCGTCTCCATTGCTGCAGCCATTAAATACACTGTTGGAAGTCGTCCTTACGGTTACCGCAGCCTCGGCGAC
This sequence comes from Bacteroidales bacterium, assembly GCA_036759465.1. Classification (GTDB taxonomy): domain Bacteria; phylum Bacteroidota; class Bacteroidia; order Bacteroidales; family F082; genus JALNZU01. The sequence goes on along the minus strand of DAIOUP010000280.1, from coordinate 1,286 downwards.
CTCTTTGTTTTTATCTTTTTTGGCATCATCGGTGTTGCGGGCACATATTTTTTAGTACTCGACGGACAGTTCGACCCGGCCGTCTTGCTGTTGGCCTCAGCCGTAGGGCTTCATAGCACGGCTGTGCTCAACATCAACAATATGCGCGACATGGCCACCGACCGTTTCAGTGGCAAACGCACCCTCGTAGTATTAATGGGTTATAACAATGCGCTGCTTTACCATATTATTCTGGTAGTTGTTCCATTCATCCTCATGGCCATTTATAACCTTGTCAGGCTCCAGGGCGTCTTTGTCTGGGTATATCTGCTATTGATTCCTTTGTTTCTGAAAGACCTCAGGGGAATACTTAACTCTCCGGGCTACAGCGATTTAGATCCCTATCTGCGCAGGCAGGCCATCAAGACTTTTCTGTTAGTGCTTGTTTACGGACTAAGCATTCAGTGCTGATGTATAGTTTTCGGGCAAAGCCCTACACCCTGCACTTTCGCTTCGAGGCCGGTACCTCCCGGGGCGTTCTTACTCAAAAGCATGGTTGGCTGATCAAACTGACAGACCCTTCATCACCCGCGAGGTCGGGAATAGGTGAGTGCAGCCTGATTCCCGGACTTAGTCCCGACCTGCCGGAGGACATCGAAAGCCTGATCCATGTTTTTGAGAAAGAAGGTGTTGATTCTCAAATGTTTATCAATAGCCATGCCGCGCAATTTCCGGCTATGGCTTTCGCCCTCGAAATGGCCCATGCCAGCCTCGAACGATCAGGAAGTATGAATCTTTTCCCGTCTCGTTTCACCGAAGGCCATACGGGAATCCCGATCAATGGTTTGGTGTGGATGGGCAGCATCGAAGAAATGAAAGCGCGGTTAAGAGACAAAATCGAACAAGGCTACAATACGATCAAGTTCAAAGTGGGCGCTTTAAGTTTTGATGATGAGCTTGCGCTGATCAGGGAAATACGAGCGCACTACAGCCCAACGGACATCAGCCTACGCCTGGATGCCAACGGAGCATTCGGCCCGGACGAAGCCCTTGAAAAACTTGAACGACTTTCGCAATATCATATTCATTCCATTGAACAGCCCATCAGGGCAGGGCAGCCCGATGAGATGGCCTGGATCTGCCGTCACAGCCCGATACCTGTGGCATTGGATGAAGAACTTATTGCCGTGCCTGACGGCCAAATGCAAACGCTGCTCGAAAATATCCTTCCGCAGTATATCATCCTAAAACCCAGTCTTTTAGGTGGTTTTAAAAGAAGCAGCAAATGGATCGATCTCGCTCAAAAA
>DAIOUP010000279.1:0-3793 GCA_036759465.1 Bacteroidales bacterium | reverse complement strand
ACCAAAAGCTCAGTGCTGCTTCGTGAGGGTTTTCGTCGAATCTGTTGATCCATCGTTCCAGTTCAGGGTTGTCGATGCCGTCCTCATGCTTTTTTTTGAGGAGGAATTGATGCACAAAGTCGATGTTACGGCGCGATTCCCAAAAGATAGCGGCATTGCGGCTATTGATGCGTGAGGCTGTCAGGCGAAGGTTTCTTTTGAATTCCTCCTTAAGCCCGAACAACTTCTCAACAATCTCTGGCATAATGTCTTCGGCCCAGCCACGGTGAAAGCGGCAAATGCCCAGATTGTCCATAAGCAACTCGCTGATCATACGGCTAGCATTTTCTCGTCCAAGCTCGCGTGGCGAAAAAAAGTCCTTGCCGTAGTTCATGTAATACTTTCCCATGATGGCCATGGGCGACAGCACGCCCGGGCTCCAATATTGGTTTGGAACGATCCACCCCTGTCGGGCAAAGCCCACATGAACAAAACGGTCCATGACTTCATGTCCTTTTTCGCGGGCCATTCTGCGCGCAAATTTTCGAGCTCCTGCCGAGAGGTCGATGCGGCTGTTTTCCTTAACCATCTCATCGAGCAGGGCGGCACCAATGCGGGCGTTGTGCATGGAGTGGTGCACTACATCGAAATTCTCGGGAGTGAAATAGGGAACTTCTTCAATGCCAAAGGCTTCGGGCGGGATAAGCCCATCGTGCATACAGTCCATCAACCACGAAACCACCCCTCCCACCGAAATGGCGTCGAAACCGTAGGTATCGGCTTTTTGATTGAGCAGTTCGGCGGCCCGCTGGTCGAAGACCCCGCTCAGCGGCCCCATGGTCTGATAAGGCTCGTAGTCTTTCTTAAAATGGTTGTGCATCTTTTTGCAGACCGCAACGCAGGGTTCACCACAATTTTTTTGCTGCTTGGTTACGATGGTTTCCTCGTTGAATTGCTTAAGGTAATGATCGAGAATGAAGTTCTTGTGAATCGACAGGCGCTGCTCCTTTGTCATGAACAAGGTTCTATAGTTGAATGCAATAATGCGCTCGTCGAGGGTAGCAAAGTTGACACCAAAAGTGCCTCCGGTGTTGAAGTTGGGGTCGTAGCGGTATTTGGTAGTGGCTTCGAGGTCTTTGGCGGCCAGCTTTTGGTCGTATTTGGCCTGAAACCATTCGTCGGCCACCTTGCGGTCGCGAAAGTCGTCGTCAACCACCGTTCCTCCATAAATTACGCCAACAATACCATGTTGCTGCAAAAGTTTTGTGCCGAAGCCTCCTCTTCCGGCCCAGCAGTCCACATAGGTAAGTTCGTTGCCCTTTTTCACTGGCGCCGAGGCAATGGCGCCAAAATCGGTGTAAAGCGAAGCCTGACCTGTAGCCAGCACACGTGGCTCGGTTTCATAGCGGTGGTCAAACTTATCGAGGGCGTATTGCATCACACCATAAACACCTCCCCTGCCGTGCGACCAAACCTCGTTCAAATCAACCGAATGCATTTCCACCTCTATTTCTTCCCCGTGATTACGATTCAGGTAAAGAATCGAGGGCTGGTTGGCCTTGCCGATAATGCTGAGCATATTAATTCCCAGATTGTCGAATACAAGGGCTGCTCCGCCCATCGAAGAGATGAAGAAACCGTGCCATGAGGGCGATATTCCTGTAAAAATCAGCCGGTTAGAGCCGGGAAAAATGGAGCCTGCCAGCAATCCGGCGCCAATATTCAGACTATTGCGTTTAAAGGACAAATGTATCCCAAGATCCACTGGCCCGAAAAAATCGCCAAGACGATAGCGGTTAAGCCGGTAAAAACCGTTTGAGGCATCGATCATCAGTAATTTGAGCGATTGAATTGTCATAGGGGTACAATTTTTTCAGAATTAACTGATTGTTTGTTATTTGGTGACATAGCGACCAAGCGTTTCAAGTAACAGACTCAACCTGACCGGCTTGGCCAGGAGATCGCTACATCCGCTATCGATAGCTATTTTGTGCTCCGATTTGCCGGAGTAAGCAGTGTAGGCAATTACAGGCAGTTCGGGTCTCATTCGCTTGATTAGGCGAGTTGCCTCAAGACCATCGAGAACGGGCATCTTAAGATCCATCAGTACGAGGGCAAGCTCAGGCATATCGCGGCAAAAATCCACTGCATCCTGTCCGTTGCGAACCCAATGGAGTTTATAGCCATTGCGCCTGAGCACGTGATGAAGCAGTTCATAATTGCATTCCTCGTCTTCTGCCAGCAATATTAACGGTTTGGATGCCTGTTGATCTTTTTCCGGAGCCCGCACCAAAGTTGTATGCGCAATTGAACTTTCTGCCGAACCCTGGCCTTTTGCCGGAAGTTCGAAACTAAAAACGGAGCCCATTCCAGGTTTGGAACTCAGGTTTATCGTTACACCAATCAAATCAGCATAGGCCTTGCAAAGCGAAAGTCCCAGTCCCATCCCTCTGTAAACTTCAACATTGCCTCCTTCGATTTTGAAAAAGCGCTCAAAGACTTTTTTGTGTAATTCCGGTTGTATGCCAATCCCCGTGTCGCTTACACTGAAGTGCCAGCTGTCACCATTTTGTTCGATGCTCAGGCCAACAGCACCTGATGGAGTAAACTTTACTGCATTGCTGAGCAGGTGGTTCAGTATTTGCTGAAGCTTGTCACGATCAGCATTGATGAAATGTCCCGGAGGCGGTAATTTTTTGTTAAATTTTAGTTTTGCGGCCTCGGCGCGTTGCTGCCAGCGTAAAGCCAGCTCGGAGGCCATCTCCGTGATATCGAATATACTGGGATAAGTTTTTTCCTGACCCGTTTCCAATGAGGAAATGTTGATAATATCGGTAATGATTCCCAGTAGCTCGTGCGCGCTGCTTTGAATATTGGAAATAAATTCCGATTTTTCTTCATCATCGAAGCTGTCATCGGACAGCAATGAGGAGAACCCAATGATGGCATTCATTGGCGTACGTACCTCGTGCGAAATATTGTGGATAAACGCCGTTTTCAATCGGTCGCTCTCTTCGGCCTTTTCTTTTGCTTGCATTAAACTTTGGTGAAGCCTTTTCTTTTCGGTGATATCTTCCTGTATTCCAATGTAATGGGTGATATTACCAAGCTTGTCAAGAATTGGCGAGATTACAGCATAAACCCAATGATCATGTCCGTCTTTGTGCTTGTTGAGTATTTCGCCTTTCCAGATCTCGCCGGAAGTAATGACGTTCCACAATTGCGTATAAAACGTCGCAGGATGATAGCCAGACTGCAGGATGCGCGGATTAGCGCCAATAGCTTCGTGGGGCTGATAACCGGAAAGGCTGGTAAATGAAGGATTGATGTATTCGATGGTTCCATCCGGATTAGTGATGATGACAGCGATTGGGCTTTGCTCAACCGAGCGGCTGAGAAGCTGAATCATCAGCTCATTGTGACGTTTTTGGGTGATGTCTTCGAGTATCAGTACGTAGTTGGAAAGTTGCCCTGACTCGTCAGTAAGGGGAGAAATTGTAACCTGCTCAAGCACGACTGACCCGTCTTTTTTTCTGTTTTTAAATTCTCCTATCCAGGTTTGGTAATTGTGCAGGGCCTCACACATTTGCTGGTAGTCTTCCTCTGGCATATGACCACGATTCAGGATTCTGGGCTTGCGGCCGATCAGCTCATTCAATTCGTATTGCATATGATCCTCGAAACGTCGGTTTACGAATTCTATGTTACCGTCGTTGTCGGTGATGATGATGCTAAGGGGGCTTTGCTCGATTGCCTTTCCAAAGGTTCTAACAAGTCGCTCGGCCTTGACGCGGTTTGTGACATTGTTTGCCAC
>DAIOUP010000278.1:0-3806 GCA_036759465.1 Bacteroidales bacterium | reverse complement strand
GCATCGAAGCCATAATCTATTCCATGACCCCCGAAGAACGCGAAAATCCGAAAATACTCAACGGCAACCGACGCAAGCGCATCGCCCGTGGCAGCGGCACCGATATAGCTGAGGTAAACCGCCTCATCAAGCAATTCGACGAAGTATCGAAAATGATGCGCAACCTCACCAGCGGCGGCGGCCGCAAGATGATGCAAATGATGCAGCAGATGCGCAATCGTTAAACAAAAAGGCAATGCAGGAAAAACTTATCGACGGCAAGGCCATTGCCGAGCAGATCAAAAAAGAAATTGCTGCCGAAACCGCAGCGATCATTGATGCTGGCAAACGCGCGCCCCATCTTGCTGCAGTACTTGTAGGCAACGACCCTGCCAGCGAAACTTATGTATCTTCCAAGGAAAAAGCCTGTCGTAAGGTAGGTATCACAAGCTCCACATACCGCCTTCCCGAAAAGACCAGCGAGAAGGAACTGCTCAACATTATCAATTTCCTCAACAAGGACGAGGAAATCGACGGCTTTATCGTGCAGCTTCCACTGCCTGCTCACCTGAATGCCGACAGCATTATCGAGCATATTAATCCTCATAAGGATGTCGATGGCTTTCATCCGGTAAACACTGGTCGAATGATGGCCGGATTGCCGTCCTATTTGCCCGCCACACCCTTTGGCATCATTGAGTTGCTGCACCGAAGCGGAATACAAACCGCTGGAAAACATGTGGTTGTTATTGGTCGATCCAACATTGTAGGAACTCCTGTGAGTGTGCTGCTTTCCCGCAAAAGCCCGAAGGGTAATGCCACCGTAACGCTTTGTCACAGCCAGACGGTAAACCTTCCTGAACTCACGAGACAGGCCGATATCCTCATCGCCGCCATTGGCGTACCATCCTTCGTAAAGGCTGATATGGTTAAGCCCGGTGCAGTGGTAATCGACGTTGGAATACATCGGATTACAGATGAAAATGCTGAGAAAGGCTATGTCATCAAAGGCGATGTGGATTTCGACGAAATCGTAAAAGTGGCTTCCCGCATCACACCTGTACCTGGAGGCGTTGGTCCGCTCACCATTGTTTCGTTGCTGAGCAATACTCTTGCAGCCTACCAAAAGAAGATTTATCAATGAAGCTGCGGCTTGGCTTGATTATTCTGTTTCTTCCGCTAATAAGTATCTACGCTCAGGAGGCTGGATGCACCGATCCGATAGCGCTGAATTTTAATCCTTTGGCAGAATTCAATAACGGTTCGTGCCAATATGCATCAACCACCTACAAACCACAGCTACTTTTCGAACTGCCTTTTCAGGTGCGCGAAACTTCCGGCCTGGTTTCCTACAACAATTTGCTCTGGACACACAACGATAGCAAGCACAAAGCAGAGTTGTATGCGCTTTCTCCAGAAGATGGTAAAATATTGAAGACCATACGTGTAGCCAATGCCGTAAACATCGACTGGGAGGAAATTTCCAGAGACGAACATCATCTTTACATCGGCGATATTGGCAACAATTCTGGGAACCGAAGGGTATTTCAAATTTATAAATTGCCGCTTTCGCTCTTGGATTTGGATAGTGAAGCTGACGTTTTTGCCGACACCATCAACTTTTCCTATCCCGACCAACCCGAAAAATCAGCCTACCTGAACCACAACTACGACTGTGAAGCTTTTGTTGTTTCCGGCGATTGGATCTATCTGTTTACGAAAAATTGGGCCGATGGCAGAACAAATCTGTATCGAGTACCAGCATCAAAAGGGGTATGGCAAGCCGAATATGTTGATAGTTTCGATGTAAATGGGCTGATTACCGGAGCTGATTATCAACCCGAAACCAATCAACTGGTACTGGTGGGTTATACAAACCGGACCTGGCTGCCATACATGTGGATTATGTTTGATTTCAGGGGGAACGACTTCTTTTCGGGAAACAAGCGCAGGATTAACTTTACACGACTTGTGACAAACCAAATCGAAGCTGTGGCATTTACAGAACCCGGAAAAGTTGTTATAACCAGCGAGCGAAGTAAAACTGCTGCAGCAAGGGCTTTTGCTATTAACACTGTCAATTGGGTTTATTCCATGTTGCTCAACCTGCCTGCTGATGACGAAAGTTGTAATAGCAAGTTTGAATTCGTTCCGACAGACAATGGTTATCTGTTGAGTTTTAAATCAAAACGATCCGACTCATTTGTGGTCGAGCTTTTCGATACCAATAGCCAGCGTATCTTTCATCAGGCCTATAGCCAAAATGAAAAACGCAAAACATTCTTTCTTGAAACCGGCCATGATCTCAAAACTGCCGAAACACTTATCATCTACAACAAAAAACACATAGTTCGATGCCAAATTCGCTGAGCGGGGAAGAGGTCCGTCAATTGCTTAAGGAGGGCCTGCTTCTGCCATTAATGGAGGAATTCTACACCATTCAAGGCGAAGGACACAATATGGGTCAGGCTGCTTATTTCATCCGCATCGGGGGCTGCGATGTGGGATGTCATTGGTGCGATACCAAAGCCTCGTGGAATGCCGAAGTGTTTCCGCCCGTGAGTGCCGATGAAATTGCTGAGCGTGCAGCACAATACCCTGCTAAAACTGTAGTTGTAACAGGCGGAGAGCCATCGCTTTATCCTTTGGATTATTTCACTAAAAAGCTAAAGGCGATGGGTATTAGGCCTATGGTCGAAACTTCCGGTGCGCATCCGCTCGCGGGCGATTGGGACTGGATTTGCCTTTCGCCAAAGAAATTTGCCCCGCCCAGGCCCGAAATTTTTCAGCGCGCACATGAGCTTAAAGTCGTCATTCAGCATAAGGCCGATATAGAATGGGCCGAGCGCAACGCGGCCTTCGTGCACGAGGCTTGTTTGCTATATTTACAGCCTGAATGGAGTGTTTCGGAAAACATTATGCCATGGCTAACCGAATATGTCATGCAAAACCCGCGCTGGCGCATCAGCTTGCAAAGCCACAAATACATGCGTATTCCCTGAGCGCTGTGGCGCTTCTTCTCGGCTTTTTATTTCTTTTCCTGCCCCCGGCTCTTGCGCAAAAAGCAGGAGCGCGTGAAGCCCGTTTACTTGCGAGGGCCGAAGCTTTGTTCGATAAGCGCGACTTTGCATCGGCCATACCGGTTTTTAAAACTATTCTTGAGCTAAATCCGAAAAATGGCCATGCCTTGATGTTGCTCGGCGAATCGGGTCTCGAGATGGGGGATACGGTATTGGCTGAGCACGCTTTTCGGGAGGCTTTGAGCGTGGACAGCCTTCGGTTTTCTCGTGCTCTGGCAATACTTGGTCAGCTTTATCTTGAAGGAGGCAAATATGTTGAAGCGTCTGATGCATTTAAGAAAGCCATCGATGCTCCCGGTTTTCGCGAAAGCGAAAAGTTGATATTGATAAAAAGACTGGAAACCAGTGAATTAAGGCTTAGACTTAGTCAAAATCTACATTCAATTATTTTATCTAATCCCGGCCCTCCGCTCAACTCTGCTGCCGATGAAGTGCCCAACTCCATCTTACTCGACGGTAGCTTGATGCTCTTTACACGAAAGGAAGACGGAGAGGGCAGGGGAGCCTGGCCTGCTACCGAAACCTTCCTCGTTGCTCAACGAACCGAGAACGGGTGGTCCGTGCCTCAGGAATTTGTTCCATGGCAAACCGACGACCTCAATATGGGTGCTCCGATTTTGTCGCCTGATGGGAATACGCTTTGGTTTGCCGGCTGCGGATGGCCCGGAGGAATCGGAAGTTGCGACTTATACCTTTCGGAATATCAAAACGGGAAATGGACGCAGCCTGTTAACGCAGGTGCTGAGA
>DAIOUP010000277.1:0-3809 GCA_036759465.1 Bacteroidales bacterium | reverse complement strand
TCCCCGGCGCTTGCACATTGGGGTGGCCTGACCGAATTGCCGCCCTCGCTCGAGATTCTTGCCGCAGCGTCAGCGGTGATTGGACACACATTGCCCGTTTTTGCTGTGTTCAGGGGCGGAAAAGGTGTAGCCACCCTGCTTGGTGCAGGAATTGGTCTTTTCCCGGTAGCCAGCTGGCTGGCTGTTGCATTGTTCGTTATCAGCTTGCTTCTCACGCGCTATGTTTCATTTTCCAGCATGTTGGCAGGATTTTCGTTCACGCTGATGGTACTGTTGTTTCTCCCTCCGCCACATTGGGCGCACTACATTTTGGCAATAGCTGTGAGTGTTTTTCTTCCGATCACCCACCGAAAAAACATCCGCAGGCTTATCGAAGGCACTGAGTCGAAAGTCAATTTCAGAAAAAAGCCTTCAACCTAATATAACCTTAAAATCAGCCCTGTTTGTATTGTGCTTTCGGAATTTGTAACTTAGCGCCTTAAAACTTGAAGTCCCTATGAAGTTTATCATCTCCAGCCAACGGCTGCTGCGCAGCTTGCAGGCGCTCAGTGGTGTATTGAGTGCCAGCAATACCATGCCTATTTTGTATGATTTTCTTTTTCAGCTTGATGGCCGAACGCTGACCATTACGGCAACCGACCTGGAAACCACTATGATTGTAAAGCTTGAGGCTGATATGGCTGAAGGCAATGGCGACGTAGCGATTCCCGCCAAGATGCTTCTCGAAATCCTCAAGACGTTTCCTGATATCCCCATGACCTTTCAGATTTCGCTGCAAACTTTTGCCATTGAGCTTTTAGCAGGGGAAGGCAAATATAAGCTAGCCGGCCATCAAAGCGACGAGTTTCCGCAGCCACCAATGCTCGAAAATACAGTAGCACTGGAGTTCCCAGCCGAATTGTTGGTGAACGCCTTCGAAAAGACCGTTTTTGCTGCCGGTAACGATGAGCTCCGTCCTGCCATGTCGGGCGTGCTTTGCGAGCTCACGCCCAATTACTGCACATTTGTAGCTACCGATGCACACAAGCTCGTTCGCTATCGCCGCCACGATGCCATTTCGGCAACTACTGCATCAATTATTCTCCCCAAAAAGCCCATAAACCAACTCAAAAGCATACTCTCTTCGCATAACGACGCAACAGTAAGCTTCGAATTCACCGACAAAAATGCCGTTTTTGCTTTTGATAATTTTAGGCTAATCTGCCGGCTCATCGATGGCAAATACCCTAATTACGAGGCAGTTATTCCAGCGCAAAACCCCAATAAACTTACCATTGACAGGCTTGGTCTGCTAAGTGCGATGCGCAGGGTGGCCATCTTCGCCAACAAATCCACCCTTCAGGTTCGCTTTAAAATCACCGGTCAGGAGCTGGTACTCTCAGCCGAGGATCTCGATTTTTCGAATGAAGCCAAAGAGCGCCTGAGCTGCAACTACGAGGGGGAAGACATGGAAATTGGGTTCAACTCCCGCTTTTTCCAGGAAATGCTTTCCAATCTTGAGCAAGACACCATCAGGCTCGAAATGTCGGCGCCTAATCGTCCCGGTATTCTACTTCCTGTGGATAACGAAAACCAGAGCGAGCACATACTCATGCTTGTTATGCCGGTGATGATCAATTATTAAATCGTTAAAGGCATTAAATAATTCCAACCCGCTAAATCAGCGGGTTTTTTTGTGAACTTTATTTTTAATGTGTTGTTCATTTCAAAATCCAAATTATGATAGGGAAGTATATGGCCATTTTCACAATGGCTTCAGCATCGTTGATTTTTTTCGGTTATGCCTGCACTGGAACCGGCAAGTCGGCAACCGGAGGACAAACGACCGAAACAATTACAAAAAGTTACGGTTCAGGCGCCACTCAGCTGGAAATCAGTTTTGTGGCTGGTAAGGCGCACAACCACCCCACCTTTGCTGTTTGGCTCGAAAACAGCGAGGGCAAATTAATTCAAACAATTTTTGTAACGCGTTCGCTGGCTACAGGATATTTCAATTACGGGGATGCCGGTGGCGGAAAGTGGATGCGGCAGCCCGGAAAAAGCATACGCCCGGCTGCACTCCCCGTGTGGCTGCACCAGCGCGAAGGAGTAAGCGATGACTTTGTAATGCCGACGCCTGAGCAGCCGGTTACCGATGCATTCACGGGTGCCACTCCCAAAGCATCCTTCAACCTCAATGTTACTCCCGAGGCTTCTTTACCCGAAAAGTTTAGAATAATGGTAGAGGTTAACCAGCCCTGGGACTGGAATCGAAGCTGGCATAACAACCGTTTCCCTGATAACTATGATTACAGGTCATCCGCTCAGCCTTCGCTCATCTACGCTGTCGACATCGACCGGAAGGACCTGATGCCTGACTATTTCCTAAACCCCATTGGTCATGGTCATCCCTTAGGAGACGATGGCCGAATCTACACCGATATCTCCGGCCATACAACGGCACTCGACATTTTCAGGCAGATCAAAGTAACCGTAAGACAGTAATTAATGCCAGTCATGAAGAAATCGCTTCTAACCTTACTGATCATCATATCAGTCACTTATGCCTCCATTGCCCAAAATGCCCAGGTTCAGGGCAGGGTGGTGGATGCCACAAACAATGAGCCACTGCCTTTTGCCAATGTTATTATCATTGGTACCAACACAGGGGCTACCACCGACTTCGACGGTCGTTTCATTATAACTGGACTGCGGCCTGGTTTTATCACACTCGAAGCCACTTATATAGGCTATGTAAATACACGCTCGGCAGAGATTCAGGTGACCAATGCCAAGACTGAGTTTGTTGAAATCAGAATGAAAAATGCTGGAATCGCTCTCCAGGAAGTCGAAGTAGTAGCCAATCCGTTTCTGCGCACTGAAGAAAGCCCGCTCTCACTTCAGCGTCTTACCGTATCGGAAATCGAAACCAGTCCGGGAAGCAACCGCGATATATCGCGTGTAATCCAATCTTTACCCGGCGTGGGCTCAGGACTTTCGTTTCGTAACGATATCATCATTCGTGGTGGTGGTCCATCGGAAGTAAAATTTTTCCTCGACGGCGTTGAAATACCCACGATTAACCACTTTGCTACACAGGGTTCGAGCGGCGGTGCTGTGGGCATTCTCAATGCCGACTTTATTTCAGGTGTTGACTTCTATAGCGGGGCATTCCCGGCAAATCGCGGAAATGCCCTGAGCGGAATTTTCGAATTCACCCAGAAAGAGGGTAATAAGGAAAAACCAACATTTCGTTTGAGCCTGGGTGCTTCTGAGCTGAGTATCACTGCCGATGGACCGGCTGGCGATAAATCGAGCTTTATCATTTCAGCAAGAAGGTCATATCTGCAATTTCTTTTCGACGTAATCGGCCTGCCGTTTCTGCCTACTTTCAACGATTATCAGCTGAAATGGAAAACCCGTTTCAACAAAAAGAACGAACTTACCATTGTCAGCATTGGCTCGCTCGACCAGTTTAAGCTCAATACGGGTATTGCCAATCCTACCGAAGAACAAGAATATATCCTTACTTATCTTCCTGTAAATGAACAATGGAGCTATGCCATAGGTGGTGTTTACCGTCATTTCAAAGACCGTAGCTTTCAAACCCTTATCGTTAGCCGAAACATGCTAAACAACACCAGCTATAAATACCCTGAAAACGACGAATCGCGCCCCCGATCATTAGATTACACGAGTCAGGAAATTGAAAATAAGGTCCGCTTTGAGAACAACATCCGATATGGAGACTACAAATTTGTGTACATGTTGGCGTCGGAATATGCCAAATACAGCAACAACACCCGGCAACAGATTTTCGTAGGTAACGA
>DAIOUP010000276.1:0-3819 GCA_036759465.1 Bacteroidales bacterium | reverse complement strand
TACGAAGACAAGCGTTACTACCTGCATCCCGGCATCGACCCTGTAGCTTTGATAAGGGCCATTGCACAGAACATCAAAGCCCGAAGGGTGGTCAGCGGCGGCTCGACCATCACCATGCAACTGGCCAGAATATCGGCTAAATATGGCAAACGCAACCTGCGCAATAAACTGGCCGAGGCCCTCATAGCACTGAAAATTGAGTTGAAATACAGCAAACAGAGCATTTTGCGGCAATACGCAGCCGTGGCCCCCTTCGGTGGTAATATCGCAGGACTCGAAGCGGCATCGTGGCGCTATTTTGGCCACCCGCCAGAATTGCTCAGCTGGGCCGAAGCTGCCCTGCTGGCCATACTGCCCAATGCACCTGCAGAAATGCATCCCGGAAAAAACCGACAGGGATTACTCGAAAAACGAAATCGCTTACTCAAACAACTGCACAAACGCAAGTTGATGAGTTCAACCGACCTCGAGCTTGCTTTACTCGAGCCCATTCCTGAGAAAAATCTTCCCTTTCCTGACCTTGCCCCTCACTACCTCGAAAACCTGCGAAAGGCCGGAAAGACCGGTACCATAAAGAGCACACTCGATGCAGGCTTGCAGCAAACTGCCCTCAACCTGGCCGAAAACCACGGACTGAGCATCAGTCCGGCCTTCATCAACAACCTGGCGGTGGTAATAAGAAACGTGGAGCACAACGAAGTACTTGCCTATGTTGGAAACCTTCCTCCATCGGGCAACATTCCCGGTGTGCACAACGACATGGCCACGGCCCTGCGTAGTCCGGGCAGCATAATGAAACCACTGTTGTTTGCCGCAGCCCTCGACGAAGGCATGATACACACCGAAAGCCTGCTGCCCGATATTCCGATGTGGTGGGGAAGCTTCTCACCACGCAATTTCGACAACAGCTTCAGCGGAGCATTGAAGGCATCCGAAGCATTGCAGCGCTCGCTCAACGTGCCTTTTGCCTGGCTGCTGAAAGAATACGGCATCGAGAAATTCCGCCTTCTGCTCAGGCAACTGGGTTTCAGCGGCTTTGATAAAAGCGCATCGCATTACGGCATTTCACTCATTTTGGGAGGGGCCGAAATTAATTTGTTTGAACTGACCGATGTTTACACCCGTCTGGCCCGCAAAGCCCACGATCCCGACTTCGATTTTCCGCTCAGCCACGAGGCCTGCCGCCTCACAGCCGAGGTGCTCACCGGACTAAACCGACCCGAAACCGAAGCTACCTTGTTTCCGGAAAGCGGACAACTGCAGCTGGCATGGAAAACCGGCACCAGCTTTGGCTTTCGCGATGCCTGGGCTTTGGGTTTCAATCCCAATTACGTGATAGGAGTCTGGGTAGGAAATGCCGACGGTAGTGGAAGACCCGGCCTGACGGGCGCCACAGCCGCCGGACCTCTACTCTTTGACCTGGCTTTCCAACTGCTTCGACACCAGTCGTTTTTTCAATCCGTGTCGGAGATAAGTCACCGTTTCGAGGTTTGCAGCGTATCGGGCTATAGCCCTGTACCTGAATGCCCTATCAAAACCATCGCGGGCACAGCCGGCGGATCGAAGGTAAAAACCTGCACTTACCACAAAACCATAGAGACAGATTTGGCTTCGCAGTGGCAGATTGTCCCGGGCTGCAACCCGCCTTTCGCAACCATCCGTCAAACCTGGTTTGTGCTACCTCCGCTAATGGGCTATTATTATGCGCAAAAGCACAGCGACTACAAACCCCTTCCTCATACATGGAAAGGATGCGATGCCCACGAACAAGCTGCAATGGACTTTGCCTATCCGCCTCCCAATGCTTCGCTTTATTTGCCCAGAAGTTTTGACGGGAAAACCCGGCCGGCCATTTTTGTGGTCATGCATCAAAATCCTGAAGCAAGGGTACACTGGCATCTTAACGGCCGCTGGCTTGGCACCACCACCGGCCCCGAACACCGCATGCCTGTGACGGTTGAAGCAGGAGAATATATCATCACTGCTGTGGATGAAAAAGGAGAAAGCATTTCGCGCAGGGTACGATTTCTGAATCCTGCATCCAGCAAATATTAAGGCAATGTTATTTTCCTATCCATAAAAATGTTGAACCGAACAAAAATCGTCGTATATTTGCAGCCACAAAAAACGGACCTGTAGCTTAATTGGATAGAGCATCTGACTACGGATCAGAAGGTTAGGGGTTCGAGTCCCTTCAGGTTCACGGTGAAAATCAAGGGGTTGCAGCAATGTAACCCCTTGATTTTTTTATGCCTGTGGCAAATTTGTAACACAGACCGGTATGATATTGAAGCCAAAATGACCGCTTCTCAAGCACCAAGAAAACTACTTCCCTTATTGTTTTCGGTGAAAATTTCGGATCAGGTGGTAGCTTAATCGTATCTTTACGCTGCTGAGCCTAATGTTTAGTTGCAGCCCAACAGAATGACCATGCGCATTGCCTTTATCTCCGACATACATGAGGACATTGTCAGCCTGAATAAGGCACTAAAAATGATTGATCGCGAGCGTTGCGATCATGTAGTCTGTTTGGGCGATATCCTGGGATACCCTTATTTGCGGGGAAAATATGAAGAAACGCGAAATCTGGAAGCTTGCATAGCCTTGCTTAAGCGGTATTGTACGGCAGTGGTAGCAGGCAATCACGACCTGTTCCATCTTCGCCGTATTCCGCGCTACAGTGCCGGATTGCGCCTTCCGGCCGCTTGGTACGACCTTTCTGCTGAAGAAAAACAGGCCATCGCCGGCGATAAGGTTTGGAATTATCTCGACGACTACCCCGTCGTCCTAAATGAAAACGACTTTACCTGGATGAATAGCCTTCCGGAGTTCATTATCAGGGATTTTGGAGGTGAAACCATCCTAATCTCGCATTACATCTACCCAAACTTTTCGGGTTATGTGCTTCTCAACAGCAATGAAGGAAGCCGCATAAAATCCCATTTCAAGTACCTGCGCGAGCAGTCGTGCAGCCTGAGCATCTTCGGCCATCTGCATATCGAAGGACTCGCCGTGCATTACGAACCTGCCGAAGGTATTCTGGCTAAGATGCTTAATGGATTTGATTATTATTCTTTCGGCATTAAGAAACTCAAGGATAAGCCCTGCAGCATAAGCATTCCGGCCCTTGCCGACAATGGTCAGGTGAACGGCATTGCCATACTCGACACTTCGAACCGAACCATAAATGCTTTGTCGCTCAATACAAACCGTCGCTTTGTGTTATGAAAAACCTGGTTAAAACAAGTTTTTTCAGGCGAATCGTCGCTCCGGCCATGCTGGCCATACTGCTTTTTCTTGCAGCGGTCTTCGCCTTTGTTATCCCGGCCTTTGAGCACAACGCCATCGATCAGAAAAAACGTATGCTGCTCGAGCTGACCAATACGGCATGGAGCATACTAAACAACTACCAAAACGAGGTGGATGCCGGCCTGCTCGATTCAGCTATGGCACGCACCAAAGCCATTGCCGAGGTGGAGGCGCTGCGCTATGGCCCGGACAAAAAAGACTACTTCTGGATCATCGATGAAGAACCCGTCATGGTAATGCACCCTTATGTGCATGAGCTCATGGGCCGCAGTCTTCACGATTATGCCGACCCCGACGGGACAAAACCTTTTATCGAAGCTACACACATTGCACAGCAATCAGGCGAAGGATTCATTCGCTACAAATGGCAGTTTAAAGACGATAGCACTCGGATTGTACCAAAACTGAGCTTTGTGAAAGCGTTCCCGAAATGGGGCTGGATCATAGGCACTGGCATCTACCTCGATGATGTGGAGCACGAGATTGCCCAGCTCACCAACAAACTACTAC
>DAIOUP010000275.1:0-3823 GCA_036759465.1 Bacteroidales bacterium | reverse complement strand
TCAGAATAGGTTCGGCTATGCCCTCGTTGTGCACAATTTCGGCAGCTTTGAGCATTTTGTAATGTTCGGCGTCGGCCAGGATAACCCTTTTGGGGTTGTGCTTGGCGCGGGTTTTCATCTGCCGCTTGATGGGGTTGTTGGTTTTCAGGCGTTTGCGCAGCTCTTCCATATAGGCATCCCAGTTTTTGATGGGTTTGCGGGCCACGCCTGTTTCCATGGCGGCTTTGGCCACGGCTGGTGCAACGAGCTCTATAAGGCGTGGATCGGAAGGTTTGGGAATGATGTATTCTCGCCCGAAGCGCAGGTTGTTGACATTGAAGGCAATATTCACTTCTTCGGGTACAGGCTCTTTGGCCAGTTGCGCCAGCGCGCGTGAGGCTGCCAGTTTCATTTCGTCGTTGATTTCGCTGGCGCGCACATCCAGCGCTCCGCGGAAGATGTAGGGGAAGCCGAGTACGTTGTTGATCTGATTGGGGAAGTCGCTCCTGCCCGTTGCCATGATGATATCGTCGCGCGTGGACATGGCATCGTTGTACGAGATTTCCGGCATCGGATTGGCCAGGGCAAAAACGATGGGGTTTGCGGCCATAGCCAGAAGCATATCCTTTTTCAATACGCCCGCCACCGACAGGCCAAGAAACATATCAGCCCCTTTCAGCGCTTCGGCCAGGCTGATGTTGGGAACATCGCGGGCAAACAATCTTTTGGTGTCGTTGAGGTCGGTGCGGCTGAGGTTGAGCACGCCACGGCTGTCGAACATCAGAATATTTTCTGGTTTGGCACCCAGTTTTACATAGAGCTTGGTGCACGAAACAGCCGCTGCACCGGCGCCATTGACCACAATTTTCAGGTCTTCAATCTTTTTTCCATTGATTTCGAGCGCGTTGAGCAGTCCGGCTGAAGTGATGATGGCTGTGCCGTGCTGGTCATCGTGCATTACCGGGATATCGAGTTGTTTTTTTAGTTCCTCCTCAATGAAGAAGCATTCGGGAGCCTTGATATCCTCAAGGTTAATGCCGCCGAAGGTGGGCGAAATGGCTTTAACAACTTCGATGAACTTATGAGGGTCTTTCTCATTGATTTCGATGTCGAACACGTCGATATCGGCAAACACCTTGAATAGCAGTCCCTTACCTTCCATGACCGGTTTGCCCGCTTCAGGGCCAATGTCGCCAAGACCAAGCACGGCGGTGCCATTGCTTATCACGGCAACAAGGTTGCCTTTTGCGGTGTATTTGTAAACGTCTTCAGGATTTTTGTTGATGGCCAGACAGGGGTCGGCCACGCCCGGCGTATAGGCAAGCGAAAGGTCGCGCTGCGTGGCGTAGGGCTTTGTGGGAATTACTTCAAGTTTGCCAGGCCTGCCCTGAGCGTGGTAGTTCAGGGCGTCTTTGTAAAACAGTTTATCCATAACCGTGTTGTTTTATAATTAACAAAGTTAGCCCAAAACATTGCAAAACCTATTTCAGGCAAACAAATTCCGTACCTGGTGGGAGCGATTGTTTCCTTGAAAAGGCATGAAATGACTTTGATGCCTTAAGTGCTGATTTTCGTATTTTTGCCCGGCCCTGATCAAGGGTATCAGAAATCGGATATGTACGACTACATTTCGGGCAAGGTGGCAAGCATCAATCCTGCATGGGTGGTCATTGAGACCAACGGCATTGGCTATATGCTTCAGATTTCGCTCAATACTTACTCGGCCATACAGGGAGCTGAGCAGGTTAAGCTTTTCACTCACCTTGCCATCCGCGAGGATGCCCATGTACTTTACGGCTTTTCCGATCAGGAGGAGCGGCTGGTTTTTCAGCTGCTTTTATCTGTTTCTGGTGTGGGCGCCGGAACGGCAAGGATGATACTCTCTTCGTTGAGCACCCGCGATACCATTGAAGCCATTGCTCGGGGAAATGTACAGATGTTGCAGCGAATCAAGGGTATTGGAGCTAAGACAGCCCAACGTATTGTGGTGGACCTGCGCGACAAGGTTGGCAAAGCTGCCACGGCACTGCCCGAAAAAAGCCCTGAAATATACAATAGAGCGGGCGACGAAGCGTTATCAGCACTGTTGGTGCTTGGCTTCCAGCGTAGCGCAGCCGAAAAAGTGATTGCCGCACTGTTGCGGGCCGAACCTGGCATGGCTGTGGATAAGCTTATCAGAGAAGCCTTGCGGCAGCTTTAGCATTGAGAATTAATATTGTGGGAGATTAACTGAACCGGACCAAATACTTGAAACTCCTGAACACATACATTGCACGATTCATCCTGTTCTTTTCGGCCGGACTGTTGCTGCTCGGCACTATGTTTGCCGCCGGGCCGCTGCCGCGTGAAACGGATGTACATGTTCGCACATCGTCCAACGCGCCGCAGCTAAATACTGACGAGCCGGATAGCGCCGCCAAACCGAGGTTTCCTGTGCCCGTGAACGACCGCAACCCCCTCAATGAGCTTGATAAGCAGTCGCCACTTTTCCTGAAAGATCCGCCCAACATTCGCCGCGAGGTCGTTTACGATCCTTCGACCAGGCGTTACGTATTTTACGAACGAATAGGCGATTTTACCTACCGCAGTCCGTCGTCCATTATGACGCAGGAGCAGTATCTGGAATATCAAGGTCGTAAAAGCCAGCGTGAATACTGGAAGCAGCGGTCGGGTCAGACGGCGGCCCCCAGTAGTGCCTCTATCATCCCGGCCATATACGTGGGCGGCAAGGTGTTCGATCAGATTTTTGGCAGCAATACCATCGACATTCGTCCGCAGGGAACAGCCGAGGTCACTTTTGGCCTCCGCAGCATGTTTCGCGACGATCCACAGCTTAACATACGGCAGCGTCGCACCACCAATTTCGACTTCGACCAGCGCATTCAGATGAACGTGGTGGCTAAGATCGGCGATAAGATTGAGTTTCGTACCAATTACAACACTGAGGCCATTTTTCAGTTCGAAAACCGCCTGGCGCTCAAGTACGAAGGAAAGGAAGATGAGATCCTCAAGCTGGTTGAGGCCGGTAATGTAAGCCTTCCGCTCAACACTACGCTTATCCGAGGCAGTCAGGCCCTTTTCGGTGTAAAAACCAAAATGCAGTTTGGTCGCACATCGGTAACCGCAGTGTTTTCGCAACAGGAAAGCGAAACGCGCAACATCACCGTGCAAGGAGGGGCTCAGTCCAACCGCTTCAGGCTCACCAGCCTCGATTACGAAGAAAACCGCCACTTCTTCCTTGGTCAGTACTTCCGCGACAATTACGAACGTGCCCTGCAGTCGCTGCCCATTATTACTTCCGATGTAAACATCACCCGCATCGAGGTGTGGATCACCAACATCGGCCCGGCCGTGCAGGACAACCGCAACCTAGTGGCCTTTACCGACCTTGGTGAAGGAAGACGAGAGTGGCTCTTCAATGGCGAAATACATCCTAATCCCGGTCCGCCCTTACCATCCAACAGGGTGAACAACCTGAAGCAACGCCTCGACACGGCCAGCGTGCGCAATATCAATACAGCCTCAAACTATTTGCTGGGCGATCCCTTACGGGTTGGCCGCAATGGTTATTTTGTTGCAGGTCAAGACTTTGAAAAGATAGAAAATGCACGCAAGCTCAGTGCTACCGAGTATTCGTTCAACCCCAAGCTGGGTTTCATTTCGCTCAACACCAATCTGGGTCCCGACCAAACATTGGCTGTGGCCTATCAGTACACCATCATCGGCTACGACAGCATATTTCAGGTGGGCGAATTTTCCGACCAAGGCATAAACGCTCCCAACGCGCTCATGGTGAAGCTCCTCAAAAGCACCACCCTGAACACCCGCATGCCCATGTGGAACC
>DAIOUP010000274.1:0-3824 GCA_036759465.1 Bacteroidales bacterium | reverse complement strand
CGCTTCATCCCCTCCCCAATTTCTTTTTCACCCGCGACGCAGCCTTTGCCATGAACGATAAGATTGTTATCAGCAAGATGGCCAGCAAGGTGCGCGAACGCGAATCGCTTATCATGGAAGCGATTTTCGATTTTCATCCCATGTTCGAAACACAAACGGTGAATCCCGTGCGCATTTTCGACAAAAGCGGCAAGGCTTCCATCGAAGGCGGCGACGTGCTTGTGGCGAGGGAAGACTTATTCCTTAGCGGTATCAGCAACCGCACCACCAGTCAGGGCATCGACGCCGTGATTGAACATCTCAGGCAAAAGCCCGGCGTGAAACACCTGCTGCTGCAGGAACTCCCAAAGAAACCCGAGTCGTTTATCCATCTCGACATGGTATTCACCTTTCTTGACAAGGATAAGTGCATGATTTTTGAACCGCTCGTGTTGCGATCCAGCCGGCACATCACCATTCACGTGGTGGTTGATGGCGATAAGGTTACACAAATCAGGGAGGAAGAAAACCTGCTCAGCGCCCTGGCACACCTTGGCTTCGACCTCCTGCCCATACTGTGCGGCGGCGTCAACGACCTTTACACTATGGAACGGGAACAATGGCAAAGCGGCGCCAACTTTTTCGCTCTGGCACCCGGCAAAGTCATCGGTTACGGCCGCAACATTCACACTATGGAGCAGCTCAACCGCAATGGGTTCGAGATTATTAGGGCAAAAGACGTACTGAGCGGCAAAATCGATCCTGACACCTACGAGCGTTATGTGATCACCATCGAAGGCGACGAGCTTTCGCGCGGAGGTGGCGGTGCTCGCTGCATGACAATGCCCATTCGGCGGAAAGCAGTTGACTGGTAATTAAATCATTAACAATTCATCGCATGCCATTGATTGAGCGCGTTATCAAGTTTCAACAAAAGCACCCATTCCTGTTTATTCTATTTATTGGAATGATCCTCAGGGCTATAGCGGCTATTTTTTCGCGCGGTTATGGCATGCACGACGATCACTTTCTGGTGGTCGAACAGGCACAGTCGTGGGTTGACGGCACCGACTACCTGGGTTGGCTGCCTGATAGCCGCGGCAATCAGGGTCCCGAAGGCCACAGCTTTTTTTATGTTGGATTTCACTACCTCTTCTTCAAGTTTCTGGAACTGTTCGGCATTTACGATCCGCAATGGAAGATGCTCTTTGTGAGGATTTTCCATGCCGGCATCTCCTTGTTTGTCATTTCCTTCGGTTACCGCATTGCCAGCCTCATCACTCCCGGTAAAACGCCCTATAAAGCCGCCTTGCTGCTTTCGGCCTTTTGGTTCATGCCTTTCCTCAGTGTTCGCACCCTGGTCGAAATGGCCTGCTTGCCCTTTTTGATGTATGGCACCCTCATCATCCTGCGACAGGAGCAGATCAGGCAGCAGGATTTGCCAGGTTTCCACAAATTTTCGTTTCTGGTTGCAGGCTTTTTCCTGGGTCTGGCCTTCAACATCCGGTATCAGACGGCAGTGTTCGGGGCTGGTCTCGGTTTGGCCCTGCTCATTGGCCGCAATTGGAAAGGCGCCGTTTGGACGCTCGTCGGCTTCCTGATTTCGGCAAGCATTTTTCAGGGTTTCATCGATTTACTCGTATGGGGAAGACCCTTCGCCGAGTTCATCGCTTACACCAAATACAATATGACCCACGCCAAGCATTATATCGTGCTGCCGTGGTACAACTACATCTTAGTGCTGGCCGGCCTGCTCATCCCGCCTGTTAGCCTGATGCTTATGTTTGGTTATTTGCGCAATTGGCGGAAAAACTTTTTACTGTTTCTCCCGGTGTTGATATTCCTTGTGATGCATTCGATTTACCCAAATAAACAGGAAAGATTTATCTTGCCGATAGTTCCCTTCTTTATCGTGCTGGGCCTAGCCGGTTGGGAGGAATACGTGGCCGGGAGCCAATGGTGGCAAAAACGCAGCCGACTTTTCAAATATAGCTGGGGGTTCTTTTGGGTGATCAACATTGCCTTGTTGCTCATCTTCACTACCGCCTACTCGAAGCGGGCAAGGGTGGAGGCCATGTCGTACCTAAAAAACTATCCGGAAACGACCTATTTTGTTGTTGACGATTACAAAAGCGGCGTATTGCGTTTCCCGCCGGTATTTTACACCGGCAACTGGCCCCGCTATGATGCCGTTCATGCTAAAATGACCTACGAAGGCATTGCAAGGGCGGCCCGGTGGGAAAAGGTTGAAAACCAGCCTGATTTTGTTGTTTTTATGCGTCCCGACAAGCTCGAGCAACGGCTCGATAGCATGAAGCATTACATTCCCAGCCTGGTCTTCGAGCGACGTTTTCGTCCGGGAACCGTTGACATGCTGGTGCACCGGCTAAACCCCGTCAATGCCAACGAAGAGATTTATCTTTACCGCAATCAGGCTCGTATTCCGAACAAAAAAGGCAAGGATGAACCCGCAGGAAGCAAAGGCGCGCATTGAGGAGCTGAGCAGCCTCATCAACCATCACAATCACCTGTATTACGTGCTCGACAGGCCGGAGATATCCGACTTTGAATTCGATATGCTGCTCGAGGAACTGATCGGGCTCGAAAAAGAGTTTCCGCAGCATGCCCTGCCCGAATCGCCCACACAACGCGTGGGTGGAGCGGTAACCAAAAGTTTTGCCTCTGTAAAGCACCGCTATCCCATGCTTTCGCTGTCGAACTCCTACAGCGAGGGGGAAATCGTGGACTTCCACCAGCGGGTGAGTAAGCTGCTCGACGAACCGGCTGAATATGTGTGCGAGCTGAAATACGACGGTGTGGCCATCAGCCTCCGATATGAAGACGGATTGCTCGTGCAGGCCGTTACGCGGGGCGACGGCACCCAGGGCGATGATGTTACGACCAATGTTAAAACCATTCGCAGCATCCCTCTGAGGCTCACGGGCGATTATCCCCCCTCGTTCGAGATTAGAGGAGAAATTTATCTATCGCGCGAAAGTTTCAACCGCATCAACGAAGACCGCGAAGCCGAAGGGCTTCCGTTGCTTGCCAATCCACGCAATGCCGCCTCTGGCACCCTGAAGATGCAGGATTCGGCCGAAGTAGCCCGTCGCCGCCTCGACTGCTGGCTCTATTATCTCATGGGCGACAATCTCCCCTTCGAAACGCAGTACCAGAGCCTGCAGGCGGCCAAAAGCTGGGGATTTCGCATTGCCAGCAATATGGCCCTGTGCCGGACAACAGACGAGATCTTTGAATTTATCAACAACTGGAAA
Source organism: Bacteroidales bacterium (assembly GCA_036759465.1). Taxonomy (GTDB): domain Bacteria; phylum Bacteroidota; class Bacteroidia; order Bacteroidales; family F082; genus JALNZU01. Next base: position 570 of record DAIOUP010000274.1, on the reverse strand, counting down.
ACCGGACGCTACCAATTGCCCTTCGATATCGACGGCATTGTAATCAAGGTAAACAGCTTCAGGCAACAACAAATCCTTGGGTTTACGGCCAAGTCGCCCCGCTGGGCCATTGCCTACAAATACAAGGCCGAAGAAGTGGCCACGCGATTGCAAAGTGTTTCTTATCAGGTGGGAAGAACGGGCACTGTGACTCCTGTGGCAAACCTTGAGCCTGTTTTGCTTGCAGGCACCACCGTAAAGCGAGCCAGCCTGCACAATGCCGACATCATTGCCCAACTTGGTCTGCACGAAAACGACATGGTGGTTGTAGAAAAAGGCGGCGAAATCATCCCGAAGATCACCTCAGTAAAGACCGAATACCGCCTGCCGGAAGCCAAAGCGGTAACCTTTATTGTAAACTGTCCCGAATGCGGCAGCCAGCTCGAACGCAATGCAGGCGAGGCTGCCTGGTTCTGCCCGAACAGCGACCACTGCCCGCCGCAGATCAAGGGCAAGCTGGAACACTTTATCCACCGCAAGGCCATGAATATCGAGAGCCTCGGTCAGGGCCGCATCGAGTTGCTCTACGAC
>DAIOUP010000273.1:0-3829 GCA_036759465.1 Bacteroidales bacterium | reverse complement strand
CTTTTGCCCTTATTGGCATTCAGCATTCCCTTGTTCTTTTCTTCGCGCTCTTCACACAAAAGCCTGGCAGAATTGCTTATCGGCTTTTCGCTGCTTTTTTTTGGTCTTCAGTTCCTGAAAGATGCTCTTCCGCCTGTGGACACGGCCAGTCCGCTGTTCAACTATGTTCGCTCGCTCGACAACCGCGGATTTCTTCCACTGCTTTTCGCTGGTTTCACGGGCATGCTCGTTACGTTGCTCGTACAATCGTCAACAGCCACCATCACCCTTACCATAATCCTGCTGAGTGAAGGCTACATCGGCTTCGAAGTAGCTGCCGCCATGGTCGTTGGCGAAAACATCGGCACAACAGCCACCGCAAACCTGGCTGCACTTATCGCCAACCGCAATGCCAAACGCGCTGCACTGATACACACCGTGTTCAACCTTGCGGGTGCGGTGCTTATTTTACCTTTCTTCATTCCCGTCGTAAACGGAGTTTCGTCGCTGGCTGCAATGATTACCCACGATATCGCCCATCCTCAGGCGCTGTCCGCGCCGCTTATGGTTAGTCTTTTTCATAGTTTGTTCAACCTCACTTTTGCTTTGCTTTTCCTGCCTTTCGTTCACCTGTTCGAAAAAGCAGCGATAAAAATCATTCCCCTGAGTAAGGAGGGCGAACAATCCGGCCTGTATTTTGCCGATAGTTTCATTGCACCCGTTTCGGAATTGGCTGTTATTCAGATCAACAGCCCTCTGAAAACCATGAGCCGAACCATTTCGGAAATGCTCGAAGTTTTTCCGCAACTGCTCACCGAAAAAAATCAGGAGGTTTTTGCCTCGATCACTGAAGGCGTACGCAAGCGCGAACTTTTTAACGACGAACTGGAAAAAGCCACCCAGCAATACCTTTCGCGTCTGGGCGAGAGCAAACTCAGCCACTCGGTTTCGCGCATGATCAGCACCGTGCTCATTGCTACCAATAATATGGAAAGCATTGCCGACATCTGCTATAAAATCAATGTAGCGGTCGAGCGTAAAAACAGCGAGCATGCATGGTTTACTCAGGAACAGCGAAACAGTCTGATGTTGCTTTACGAAAAAGTGAAGTTCGCTATCGAGCTGATGGACAGACAGATCGCTAAACCATCCGAGGAAACCCGTCTGGCAGCGCTTGCCAACGAAGCCGAAATCAACACCCTCAGATTCAGCATCATCGAAAAACAGGTGGACGAGCTAAGAATGAAAAAATACCCGCTGGCCTCAGCCAATTATTTCCGGCAGCTTGCGGGGTATCTGGAGAAGGTGGCCGACCACGCATTGAAAGTGGTCGAAACCTTAGCTGTTTCTAAATAAACTTTTGCTTAATTGCTGTTTTGATGTTCCAGGGTCAGAGGGAAATCACCATCCCGAAGCCAGAATATCCACCACATGAATCACCTTGATGGGCAGGTTTTGCTTGCGGATGTAACTGTCCATCTGCATCAGACACGATGTGTCGGTCGAAACGATGTATTCTGCACCGGTGCTGAGTGCGTTTTGCACCTTTTGCTCGGTCATGGCCACTGAGATGGGCTCAAAACGTGCGGAAAAAGTGCCTCCGAAGCCGCAGCAGACATGACGGTCGGGCATTTCGATCAGTTCGAGGCCTTTCACCTGAGCCAGCAACATGCGTGCTTCGCCGCTCAGACCATATTCCCTGAGTGCTGCACAACTGTCGTGATAGGTAACCTTGTGCTCAAACTTTGCACCAAAATCGAGAAAACCCAGTTTGTTGACGAGAAAATCGGTGATTTCGAACACATTGCGCACCACACGCTTATATTCCATGTGGCTGCCGGTATTGTGAAAAAGCTCTGAATAATAGTTTTTTACAAAGCCGGTGCAGGAGGCCGAAGGACCAACAATGGGCCGGTCGTGCGGAAAATCGTCCATAAATTTCTCGCCCATTTTCTTGGCTTCGTCCCAAAAACCAGCATTGAAGGCCAGCTGCCCGCAGCAGGTTTGTGCAGGATTGTAATCAACGTCAACACCTGCTTTTTTCAGGAGCTTGAGGGTATTCATCCCGGTTTCGGGAAACATCTGATCGATGAAGCACGGGATGAAAAGGTCGACGGTCATAAGGTGCTAATATGCCGCAAATATAGTGGATTTGAAATCAAATTCCAGCCGGATGAAGAAAACGGAACTTACGCCACACTCCGGAAAATGCTCCATGGAATGAATTGAGGCGGTGGAGCATTGACAAAAATTTCAATCCTGCTGACCGGATGTACAAAGCGCAAACTGTATGCGTGCAATGCAATAGCGCCGGCGGCAAGGCTGCGTGTGTCGCCATATTTCAGATCGCCGGCTATCGGACAGCCGATGGCGGCCAGCTGTGCTCTTATCTGATGATGACGGCCGGTATGCAGTTTTATCTCGAGCAGGTTGAAAGTTTTGCCCTGCTCAAGCAGCCGGTAATCGAGCACGGCCTTTTTGGCTTCGGGTCTTGAAGGATCGACAACAAAGGACTTATTGAGCTTTTCGTTTTTCACCAGATAGTGTTCCAGTGTTGCGGAGTGATGGCCGGGCAGATTGCGTACAACCGCCCAATAGGTTTTTTCGATCTGACGTTCTTTGACCATCATTGTCAGTCGGAGCAGGGCTTTACTTGTTTTTGCATATAGTACGCAGCCACTCACCGGCCTGTCGATGCGGTGAACCAATCCCGCAAAAGCATCACCGGGTTTTTGCCGGCTGATACGGATGTATTCTTTTACGGCTTCAAGCAGACTCGGGTCGCCCGTTTTGTCGCCCTGCACAATTTCCGAGGGCAATTTGTTTACTACCAGCAGGTGATTGTCCTCGTATAAAATCCTGTCTTTAAGCGGGAGGCTCACCTCAGTATTGTTCGCGCTCGTTGGGAAAGTCGAGGGTTTTTACATCGTTGATGTAGCTGCCGACTGCGCCACGTATTTCCTCGTAAAGGTTGTGGTAGCGTCGCAGAAAACGTGGGGAAAATTGCTGATTGATGCCCAGCATATCGTGCAACACCAGCACCTGACCATCAACTCCGCTTCCGGCGCCTATGCCGATGGTTGGTATGCGCAGCGATGCTGTAACCTCGGCTGCCAGGGCTGCAGGTATCTTCTCGAGCACTATGCCGAAGCAACCGGCCTCCTGCAACAATTGGGCATCGCTGCGCAACTTTTCGGCCTCGCGCTCTTCGCGCGCACGCACCACATACGTACCGAATTTATTGATACTCTGTGGAGTAAGTCCAAGATGACCCAGGATTGGAATGCCGGCGCTAAGGATGCGCTCAACCGACTCTACAATTTCGGCACCGCCTTCAAGCTTTACGGCATTGGCACCCGACTCTTTCATAATTCGAATGGCCGATTGCAAGGCCTCCTTGGAGTTTCCCTGATAGGTTCCGAAAGGCATATCGACCACCACCAGCGAGCGCTTTACGGCACGCATCACCGAGGAGGCGTGGTAAATCATCTCGTTGAGCGTAATTGGCAATGTGGTCTTATGCCCAGCCATTACATTGGATGCGCTGTCCCCGACAAGGATGACGTCAATGCCCGATTCGTCGAGAATTTTTGCCATTGAGTAGTCGTAGGCGGTAAGCATGGCGATTTTTTCGCCCTTGAGCTTCATCTCCTGAAGCACATGGGTGGTAATCTTTGGAATATCCCGGGACAAATACATGTTTAATATGCGTTGTTGTGGCTGGCAAAGGTATATCAAATCAAAACCTTTTGATCATTCCTTTTCTGCCGATAAATGATTTGCAGCAACAAAACACAATCATAAACGTTACTTTTGCACCCGCCTTATGATATTTTTACGCATGTTTCAA
>DAIOUP010000272.1:0-3862 GCA_036759465.1 Bacteroidales bacterium | reverse complement strand
ATTCCAGGGCGAGAAATCTTCTGGCGGGTGCGAGGCAGGTTGTTGAAGAATATGACGGCATTGTGCCCTCCGACTATGATAAACTGTTGAAGATTAAAGGAATAGGAAAATATACCGCCGCCGCCATCACTTCCATAGCTTTCAACAATCCGGTTGCTGTTGTCGACGGAAATGTCGCCCGCGTGGTATCCCGCTTGTTTGCCATCAAAGAGCCGGTGAATAGCCCGGAAGGACAACGTCAGGTGCATGCAGTGGCCGGGGATTTGCTCGATACGCACAACCCAGGCCGACACAACCAGGCAATGATGGAGTTCGGGGCACTGGTGTGCCCTCCCCGCAGTCCAAAATGTAATAAATGTGTTGTTTATCAGCATTGTCAGGCGCGCTTGATGAACATTCAAAAAATGCTGCCTGCCAAAAAACCTAAAAACCCGGTAAGAGTGCGTTGGTTCAATTACCTCGTAATCAGGGTGCAAAGTGAAGGAAAGCCGCAATCGGTATTGATCGAAAAGCGCCAAGGCGACGATATATGGAACGGGATGTTTCAGCTTCCGCTCATCGAAAGTGAAGCGGAACTTTCTTCCGCCGAGTTGACCAAACTCGCCACTCCATTGCTCGATGTGTTGGGGCAGTGGAAGGCAGGGCCAAGATTGCAGGCACGTCCGCATCAGCTCACCCATCAGCGAATTATGGCCTCTTTTCACGAGTTTACGCTACATCCCGGTGTTGACATTCGACTTCCAAATGGTTTATCTTTGGCAAACACAGAGCAGCTCAGTCAAAAGCCCTTTCCAAGGCTTATTGAGTGGTACCTCTACGAAAACAATATGCAAATGCTTGATTAATAAACAAATAACTTGAAAACATGGCAGGATTGAACAAAGTAATGCTGATTGGGCGGCTGGGCCGCGACCCTGAAATCATCCATTTTGACAATGGTGGGAAAAAAATGACGGTAACCCTTGCCACAAGCGAAAGATATCGCGACCGTGAGGGCAATTGGCAGGACCAGACTGAGTGGCACAATGTGGTGGCCTGGGGCAATCTGGCAGTAGATATAGCCGAAAAGCGAAGAAATTACGTCAAGGGCGACCTCCTGTTTGTCGAAGGTAGAATCAAAACCCGTCAATATACCGACGGACAAGGCGTCAACCGATCGATAACAGAGGTAGTGGCCGAAAAGATGAACCTCATTTCCAAAAGCGGAGGGCCGGGTCAATATCTTGCCGACCCTGGTGCACGACAAAGTCCTGCTATTCAACCAGATACATCTGCGGCTCCTCCTTCTGATCCAGGAGAGTATTCCGAGTATCACCAGCCCGCCGGAACCGACGATCTGCCTTTCTGAATGCTCTTATGGCCAGTTTGACCGACATAAGCCTTTTTATGCTATTTTTGCCGCGAAATTCTAAACAATTGAGTTTTGGAAACCCCTGACCCTGACCCTTCTGCGGGAATATTGGCTTTTTATAATCTGCTTTCCTTCTCCTTTCACGGATTCGACCTGCAGGCACTGGGCACACTCATCGTCCTGCTGGTGTTGCTATTGCTTTCGGGCCTGGTTTCGGCCAGCGAAACCGCTTTCTTTTCGCTTAAGCCATTCGATATCAGTCATTTAAAAAGTCTCGACAACCCAGTTTCCGACCTTATACTGAAGCTGAGGGAAGGACACAAGCAACTGCTGGCTACCATTCTCATTCTAAACAATCTCATCAATGTGGCCATCGTAATCGTGAGCACCTATTTCATGTTGGCGCTCTTGGACTTTGGCAGCAATGCGGTAGTACAGTTTGTTGTGCAGGTGGTCATAACAACCTCAGTGATACTGATGTTTGGCGAAATTGTGCCGAAAATTTATGCCAATCTGCGGCCGCTTGCTGTTGCCAACCTCATGGCCAAACCAATGCGGGCCGCGGTTTCGGTGCTGCATCCGCTATCGTCTGTATTGGTCAATACAACAGGCGTTATTGATAAGCGCCTGACTCAACGGCATATGCAGATAAATATGAGCGAGTTGTCGGCTGCCATCGACATTACCACCGACGAAACCACACCGCCCGATGAAAAAAAGATGCTAAAAGGCATTGCCACCTTTGGCGAGAAAGATGTGCGCAGCATCATGAAATCGCGCATGGATATTACTGCCGTTGAGGTTAACACCCCTTTCGAAGAACTCATTGGTCTTATCCTTAAGTCGGGCTACTCGCGCATTCCGGTGTATGAGGAAAGCCTTGACAAGGTATTGGGGATATTGTATATCAAAGATTTACTCCCTTATCTTGGCAGCAGCTCCATATCTTGGGAAAGCCTCATCCGTCCGGCCTTTTTCGTTCCAGAAAGCAAACGCATCAACGATCTTATGCAGGAATTTCGCGAAAAGAAGATCCACATGGCCATTGTAGTTGATGAGTACGGTGGAACGGCCGGTCTTCTTACGCTCGAGGATATCATCGAGGAAATTGTGGGCGACATCGCTGATGAATTTGACAAAGAACCCGAAAACAGTCAATACCGCAGGATCGACATCAATACATGGATGTTTGACGGACGCGTGAGCCTGCTCGATTTTTGCAAGTTGATGGAGCTCGACAATCATTACTTCGAAGATGTACAAGGTGAATCGGATACCCTGGCAGGACTTCTTCTCGAAATTCAGGGGCAAATACCGGTTGCCGGTACCAGCATCAATTGCAAGGACTTTACCTTCGAAGTCATTGAGGCCGACATCCGTCGGATTAAACAAATAAAGGTGAATCCGCGAAGTGTACAAGAGTAGTTTAGAATCAATACTATATCTGGTGTTGCTGATGCTTCTGGCATCTGGCTGCACGCAACCCTATCAAAGCCCAAAACCGAAAGGCTGGATGAGGATTGCGCTTCCTGCCAAGGAATACCGAAAATACGATTCGCTCGTACATTTCAGCTTTGAGAAACCGACCTATGCTACAATAGAACCCGACAGCGACTGGCCCGGACAGACCGATTGGGTGAATATGCAGTTTCCCTCGCTCAACGCAACCCTGCACATCAGCTACAAGCCTGTGAAGAATAACCTTCGCGAATACATCGACGACGCCCATGCCATGGCCATGAAACATCTTCCGAAGGCCAATATGATTCGCGACAGCCTGATTATCAATCCTCAAAAAGACGTTTACGGACTGATTTACGAAATCGGCGGAAGGGGAGTGGCTTCGCCTTTGCAGTTTTATCTCACCGATTCCACGAAGCACTTCATGCGGGCATCGCTCTATTTCAATTTCAGGCCCAACAACGACTCGGTAGAGCCCGTAATAGGCTTTTTACGCAGGGATCTGTTTCATATGATCGAAACTTTCGGCTGGAAATAAACTGACACATTTGTAAATGCAGTATAAACATCTGTATATCAAGATATTAATTCCTTTTCCGTTTTTTAATACGAACTTCCGCAGGCTGCGTAAATAAGCAATACCTACCTTTACGGGCGCAGAACTAATTACCTAAATATTATGAAATTACTTGTACAAATTTTGTTGCTTCTGCTTCCGGTTTTGTCTTTTGGCCAGGAGTTCAGCGAAACATGGTCGAGGGTTCGCATCGACCTGAGGGGCAAATCGATAGAAACGCTTGCTCAAACCGGCATTGATGTAACGGAAGGGGTCCTTCGCAAGGATGCCTATCTCGAAACCGATCTTAGCAGTACTGAAATTCAGGCGGTTGAAGCAGCAGGTTTCACGGTTCAAACGCTGATCGAAGATGTTTCGGCCTTTTATCTTGAACGTGCCCTTGCCGAAGCCGACCTGCCCATCACGCGCGATCCAGGGGCTGAGTTTCCGGTACCTCAAAACTGGGGTTATGGCAGCATGGGTGGATTTTACAC
>DAIOUP010000271.1:0-3868 GCA_036759465.1 Bacteroidales bacterium | reverse complement strand
GATGAAGACGAAGAACATCAATGCAACGCAGTTATCGGAAATCATGAATGTCCAGCGTTCGGGCATTTCGCATATACTTTCCGGGCGCAACAAACCCGGAACGGATTTCATCATCAAACTTAAAGAATCGTTTCCCGAGTTTAGTCTCGACTGGTTATTGATGGGTAAAGGTCCTGCAACCCTATCGCCCTTCATTATCGAAAGCGATCCTGCACAAGTGCGCCAGAATACAATACAAACTTCGCTTTTTGATTTTGTTGACAAAAATGAAGCTGTGAAGGAGAAAAATCAAGATAAGCAAGCAAGCATACTTTCTGAATCTGCGGCATTCGGCGACACTGCGCCTGACAACGCCGAGCCCCAACGCCTTGATAGTAAAAATGAAAAGCCCCCTTCGTTGATGAAGAGGGATGATAAAAAGATTGTAAGAATAATTGTTGTCTATAGCGACAATACCTTCAGTGCGCTCAATCCGGCCGATTAAAAGCGGTCGAAGCCGCTAAAAAAGAAATCGCTTTCGATCTGGGCGTTTTCGTCCGAATCGGAGCCATGCACTGCGTTGGCCTCGATCGATTTCCCAAAAAGTTTCCGAATCGAGCCCTCATGGGCATTGGCTGGGTTAGTAGCACCGATAAAATCGCGGTAAGCCTGCACTGCGTTTTCTTTTTCAAGGATGGCTGCAACGATGGGACCTGAGCTCATCGAAGCCACAAGGCTGGGGAAGAATGGCCTTTCGCTGTGAATAGCATAAAAAGTCTCGGCCTGTTCTTTGCTCAGTCGCGTCATTCTGAGGGCCTTGATGCGAAATCCGCCTTCGGCGATTTTAGCCAGAATAGCTCCAATATGCCCGTCGGCAACTGCTCCGGGCTTGATCATGGTAAATGTGATGTTTTCTGCCATGGGGGCGTTTTTGTTGTTTGGTTGAATGAATGTTGATTTTTCCGGCTGCAAAAATAGGTAAATCAATGCTTGAATTAAAGTGTACCTATGTAAAACAACTCCTTAAGAGAATTCCCATTGAAAAGCAAATCATTAACTTTGCACTCCATTTCAAAACCCTGATGACAATCGTTTCCCACGGCAGCGCTCTTGCCTCTGTTTTCAATGCAAACGCAACTTTTGCCATTATCACCCACAGCAATCCCGACGGCGATACCATAGGTTCGGCATTGGCGCTTGCCGAGGTAGTGAATAGGCTTGGCAATCGCGCTAAGGTGCTGATCCCTAATATGTATCCTGGATTTCTTGCATGGCTGCCCGGAATCGCCGATGCCATAGTTTTCGACAAGCAGCCCCGCCTTGCCAAGGAAACCATTCAGGAAGCAAGATATATTGTCAGCGTTGATCACAACGCATTGTCCCGTTCAGGCAATATACACGAGGACCTGCTGATGTCGGCTGCCATTCGGATCATGATCGACCATCATATTGATCCCGATCTGGAGGCATACGACCTGTCGTACTGGGATGTCAATGTTTCCAGCACGGCTGAGTTGGTTTACCGTCTTATTGCTGAGCTTGGATATACCGATTTGATCAGTCTTCAGGTGGCCGAAAACCTATATGTTGGCATCATGACCGATACAGGATCCTTTAAATACAGCATACGCAATGCCTCCACGTTCAGGGTGGCGGCGGCGCTCATAGAGCGCGGTGTTGACGGAGAACGGCTTAACAGACTCATTTACGACACCTTTTCGGAGAACAGGCTGCGCTTGCTGGGCTTTTCGATACTCGAACGTATGTTGGTACTCCCTCAATACAAAACTGCCATTATATCGCTTAGTTTGACCGATTTAAAGGATTTTGGCTACCAGATTGGCGATACGGAAGGCTTGTCGAACTATCCCCTGAGCATGCAGCATATCAATCTTGCCGTACTCGTTACCGAGCGCAAGGATCAGATCAGACTCTCATTCCGGTCGAAGGGGAAATTTTCTGCCAACGAACTGGCGCGCCAGCACTTCGACGGTGGAGGCCATCCAAACGCCGCCGGCGGTACTTCAAAAGCCAGCCTCGAAGAAACCATGAACAAGCTGCTGGCGATATTGCCACAGTATGCAGAGCAATTGGACTATGTTTATCAATAAAACTCATCTGGCAAGATTGGTAGTCTTGACAGGCTTATTGATGCTTTCGTCGGCCTCCTGCAAGCAGAATACCAAACAGAGCGGAGATACCAATGTTGAATCAGCCGATGTTAAGGAGTCGTTGATAAAGGCCAATCGCTATCTCATACGCTCCGAAGAGGAAGACATTGCCGACTTCGTCCGCCGTTATGGCTGGAAGATGGAAAAGACCGGAACAGGTTTGCGTTATGTCATTGAGACAACAGGGGCAGGTGAGCCTGTCCGATACGGCCAAAGGGTGCTGCTTGATTACAAGGTGATGTTGCTCACGGGCGATGTAATATATAGTTCCAATGAGCTTGGATTTAAACAGTTTATGGTCGGACGAGGAGGTGTTGAAACCGGTTTGGAGGAGGGCATACTCCTGCTTCGGAAGGGCGACAAGGCCAAATTTATCCTACCTTCGCACCTCGCTTTCGGACTGCTGGGCGATTCGGAAAAGATACCACCCCGCACTCCTATTGTTTACTTAGTAGAAGTTGTTGATATTCAATAAATAACACAATGAGAGCAATTTTAGTATATGCAATGCTGCTGATCATTTCAGTACCGGCATGCGGACAGTCTATGCCCGATGGTTTTGAAAAAACGCAAAGCGGTCTGGTTTATAAATTTCATCGCAAAACGCCCGGACTTCCCCCTGCACGGGTGAACGACATAGTAACTGCAAATATGCGCTATTACATTGACGACTCTTTGCTTTTTGACAGTCGCTATCTGGGGCGCGAGTTGTTGTTTCCCCTTATGGAGCCTGCCTTTAAGGGCGACTTTTACGAAGGCGTGCTCATGATGTCGGCCGGCGATTCGGCAAGTTTCATTTGCAGGGCCGATTCCATATTTAAGCGAATGTTTATGGTTCGCGAGCTGCCTGCTTTCGTAAAGCCGAAATCCGTTGTCCGTTTCGATATCGGCATGGTTCGTTTTCAGTCGCAGGAAGCCTACGAGCGTGAGCGTCAGGAAGCCATGCAGGCGATGATTGCTCAAAGCAATGAAGCGCTGGAAGAATACGTTGCAAACAAGGGAATCACCGTGAAGCCCACGGCCAGTGGCTTATATTATGTTGAACAAAAGAAGGGAACTGGACAAGTGCCTCGTCAGGGTCAGGCCGTGAAGGTACATTACAAAGGCACTTTGCTCGACGGCACAAAATTCGACAGCTCCTACGACAGGGGTCAGCCTTTCGAGTTTACCCTTGGTATGGGCCAGGTGATCAAGGGCTGGGACGAAGGCATAGCCCTGATGCAGGAAGGTGGCAAAGCCATTCTGATTCTGCCTCAGCATCTTGCATACGGCGAAAGGCAGGCCGGATCGATTCCGCCATTCAGTCCGCTGGTATTTGAAGTAGAACTTATTGAAATCGTTAAATAAACCCATGACAATCAAAACCCAAATCCAAACAGTCGTTGTGTTGCTGGCACTGGTGCTTGCAGCAGGCGCGTGCACCAAAAGCAAGTACCCCGGCTTTAAAAAAGCCGATAACGGAGTTTACATCAAATGGCACACCAGAGGTGCCGGCGAAGTTACGCCCCAGATTAACGACCTGGTCACCCTATCGATGGTTTACCGTCTGGAGGACAGCATTCTGTTCGATAGCCGCACCATGCCAGAGCCTTTGACTTTTCCTGTCATCGAACCCACTTTTGAAGGCGACATTTATGCTGCGCTTACCCTGATGCGCGTTGGCGACTCGGTAAGCGTTGCTTTTCCGGCCGACTCGTTTTTTATAGTTATGGCAAGAA
>DAIOUP010000270.1:0-3887 GCA_036759465.1 Bacteroidales bacterium | reverse complement strand
TTTGAGATCATCAACCCCTCCGAATTGATCCAAGAGTTGGCCGTAACTTTTTTGATTGAGACTGATTCCCAGGGCATTGATGGTGAAATCGCGTCGGCGAAGATCGTCGGCGAGGCTGCCTGGGCGAACGTCGGGCTTTCGGCTGTAGAGCTTGTATGATTCTTTACGCGCTCCCACAAATTCCACCACATAGTCGTGCCAACGGATCATGGCAGTACCAAACTGCCCGTAAAATTTTGCCTCGGAAGTGTGCCCAAGCTTGTCCGAAACTTGCCGGGCAAAGGAAAGGCCGTCGCCTACCACAACGATATCCACATCTTTTGAAGGCCTGCCAAGCAGGCAATCGCGAACATAACCTCCAATGACGTAAACCGGGGTATTGCCAGCCACTTCCGAGATTGCCCGGAAAAGCGGCTCCTTAACGAATGCTACCATGTCCGACATGCTGCAAAGATAGCAATAAGGCGGGCTTGTGGCCGTGCTGCGGCCGACTTAGAACTTGTAACGCAACTGGAGCTTGAAGTCGGTGCGACGGTTGCCTTCGATGGTCTCGAGTCCGCTGCCAATAATGTTGCGGTCGGCATACCAGGTTTGCCCTATTCGCGCCCAAAAATCCAGATTGCGACCGGCGCGGTAGCGCAACATCAGGTAGGTGCGTGTGCCTCTGTCGTAAAACATGGGAATGGAAAAAGCGTAAAGCACATCATTTTCATACACATACAACCGGCTATCGTAGTCGGCCGCATCAAAAAGCATATACCTGAACGTCAGCTCAAAAGGCTTTCCGGCCGGACGATAAAGAACATCCTGATAGATCAGGTAACCTACTGAGGCGGGTTTTCCCTGCTCTTCGTAATTCACCATTTCGATACGGTTTCGCAATGCAATGCCTGGCAGCGGTTGGGTATTTAAGTGAAAGCGAAGGCTTTGGCGGGTGTATGGCACTTGATAATCAATGTAATTCCAAGGATCGCTGAAATCTTTCATGCGCGATTTAGTGCGGTAGCGCAGATAAGCATCAGCCTTTCGGTTGAATCTTCGGTCGAGCTGAAAATAATAATCGCGGCCAAAACTTGGCCCGTCGGTCAGGTAGCGAAGCCACGGAAAGCTGAAATGATCGGCAAAGGCGGTGAGTTTCCAGCCGGGTGCCAACGAGGCCACTACCCCACCATATAAACCACGCTCGTTATTGGTGTAAGTGTTTTCACCAAAGGCAGTACTCAAATCGTTTTGATAGTTTATTCCGTAGTTTCGGTAAGCCATGCTGAGGGTTACAAAGCCGGCAGGCTGGGCCGTAAAACCTGCAATGCCTGCCAGTCCGCCGTTTTGGCTTCGGCTGATCTCTCCAAAGCCCACAATATGAGGAAATACCAAACGGAAATCAGCCCCCTGCACGCTGTTGCTGCCATTGTGGATGCGAAACTTGTTGTAAGGGTAAACACGAGGGTTGAACGCGAGGCCCGTTGAGGAAGCATAAGCGGTATATCCAATCTCGAGCCTGCGCGAACGGTAACCCAGTCTTCCGCCGTAGGCAGTGAAAGTGGTGGCATGCTTTCGGTTGTATTCGCTCACGGTGCGATGCAGGCCGGTTTCCTGAATGCTCGAAATAAGAAATTCTTCGCCGGCCAGGCTGTCGGTGATTGACATTAAACTAGCGTCAACTGGCCGATGAGAGTAAAACAAGCTGATATCGAAGCGTTTAATGGCAATAGTCGTAGCAACGCCCCTCATGAAGAGCGCTTCGTTGAGCGAAGCGCTGGGTCGTATGCCCTGCCCGTAGCGCATAATGGCGGTCGGTTCGGTGGATTTTCCAAAGGACAGTCCCGACCATAATGTGAGTCCCTGACCAAAATTGAGGTGATAGTCGCCTATGGCAAGGGCTTTCACCACGCCAATGTCGCGGACGAAGAGGTGCGCCGAATAGAAATCGAATCCGTTTTTTGGTTTGCTTGTGAGCAGGCTTCTGAGGGTGTCGTTAATTTGCGATACGAGAAATATTTCGCCGGGGTCTTTTTCCATAACGACACCAGCCCTGATGCGATTGCGATAATTGAACTGATAACGGATCAAATACTTTTCGGGACCTCCAAGGTAGCGCGAATTGGGCTTGACACCCAAAGCCGAATCGGTGGTTGGTCTGTATCCTTCACGCATTTCGAGTACGCGCTCAAAACGCGTCAGCACCTGGTTTCTCCCTCTCTTTAGGATGGTTAGTGGACCGGGCAACCTTTGAACGCGGCTTCCATCGCCTGCCGTAACGATGGGTATTAATACTTCCAGGGTTGCGTCGTCGAAACCCTCGATAAGACCGAGCTCATATACGGAGAGCAGCGGGCCGAAGCGTTTGCGGTACTCGAGCAACTTTTCCATCTGGAAGCTATTCAACAGCCGCAAAGCTTCAAGCTCGCTTACCTGAGGGCCGTTGATATCAATTTTTTGTTCGGAATAATAGAGATAGGCATCTAATAGGTCAGTAAAATCGGCATTCTCGTCAGAGTTTTCTGCAAGTTCTTCAAGCTGACGGGCAAGGTATTCGCCCAGCAATCGCGAGAGGCTGTCGCTCGCCACCTGAGCACGGGAAGGGATGGCAACCACCAAAAGACCAATTACTTTAAAGGCGATCAACAACTTTGAAAACCTGTCCATTTCACCTTAGTTTATTCAGGTTGAACTGCATACCGGCCTGAAGTGTGGTGCCGAGCTGCTGATGCAAGCCTGCTGAAATATCGATGCTAAAACTACCCATATGCATCCCCATCCCAAAGGTGAAAATGGAGGGATTGACGGCCACGCCAGTGCGCAAAAAAAATTGCTGATATTGGTATTCAAGCCCTGCCCTGATGTCTGGCTTGCGGTCGGATTGTTTTTCAACCTCGGCCAGGCCATAAAGCTGATCGGTGAAATGGAATCCCAGACCAAAACGCATCACCATGGGCAAGCGGTCGTTTGTATTTTCCGAAATACCGGCACGCGCCGGGTTAAAAAGGTAAGCGCCCATGCTGAGCTGCCTGTTGATGCGCTGCTGAACGCCAAGCTCGAATGCTATAGCCTGCCGGGCAGGATATTCGTTTCCCGCCTGAACATAAATGTAATTGAATCCCAATCCAGCCCGGAAATTAGGATGCAGGTTGCGGGCATAAGCCAGCCGGACGAAGTTCTCATTGTAAAGCCTGTAGCCAAATTGTGTAAAACCGAGACCGAAAGTACCCAGACTGCTTGGCATAGCCACCACACCCGACCGCTGGCTCAGCTCCTTCATAAAAAAGCGGTTCTGAAAACCAATGCCGGCCGAAGTGCTTCGAAGGGCAGCAATGCCGGCAGGGTTGTTCATAAGCGACCAAACATCGGCCAAACTAACCGAAGCCCCACCCATACCCGCCTGACGGGCTCCGGCACGTCCATGCGCCTCAAATGCAACAACAGATTGCCGACCTAAAAGCATCAATGCCGCCATTAGAATACTATACCTTTGTTCATTATGCCAAGTTTGCACAAACGGCCCAGCCGTTTTGGTGATTTTCAAAACCCAAATGTACAACATGCAAGCGTTCAATCAAGTTATTCCTTTCTTATCCGCCCTGGCCGAAAACAACAACAAACAGTGGTTCGACAACAACAGACCGTGGTATCAGCAGGCCCGCGAAGAGATGATTCAGATCGCATCAGGAATTATTGATGGCCTGTCGGTTATCGATCCTGCCATTGGCTCGCCCGACCCCCAAAAATGCCTGTTCAGGCAAAACCGCGACATACGCTTTTCGGCCAACAAGAACCCTTACAAAACCAATATGGGGGCTTATTTTGCACCGGGCGGAAAAAATCTTCCAAATGCCGGTTATTATCTGCACCTCGAGCCTGGAGCCTCTTTTATTGGCGGAGGATTATAT
>DAIOUP010000269.1:0-3895 GCA_036759465.1 Bacteroidales bacterium | reverse complement strand
CTTTTATAACACGATGCCGCCGGCAGTGCAGGCCAGCTCGGGTGCCAACGATGTGCTGCTTAATCTTTTTTGGAGCGCTCCACTTAGGCCCGATGGAATTCGCCTTACAGCCAACGCCTTGTATATTTTAAAGGGTTGGAATCCGCTGGGAGAAAAGTTGGGCAACTATTTGAGCTTCGGCATTTTTGGCAGCCGCAGCCTTGCCAATAATGTTTATGCCGCACTTCAAATGCGTTACGAATGGATCGGGAAGATGAGCGTAAATCCGGATGTGATGATGATCAGTTTTCCCAATTATGACCCGGAAGCCACCGGAAGCAGGAAAATTTTTGTCGCACCCCAAATCAGCTATTCGCCGCTCGAAAGGTTAACATTGTTTGCTCAGGCTGAATATCCGCTCTATCAGCATGTAAACAAGACACAGCTGGCTTCGCTGCATCAGTTTACTGTTGGCCTGGCCTACCGGTACTTGAATGCTTCGAAGGATGTAATCAATCCTGCGCTAAAGTTGAAGCAATAAAAAAGCCGCCATTTAAGTTGGGCGGCCTTTATTCCATTTTTTCAAGAACGATTATCCCAGCCATGCGTTGAGCATCCAGACCGTTTTTTCCTGTTCGCGGATGTAGTCGCTCATCAGGGCGTTGGTGCCTTCGTCGCCGGCTTCGGCAGAAAGTTCGAGCAATTCGCGCTCCAAAACGATAATTTTTCCAAAAGCTTCGACAAGCGAGCTTACAGCCTTGCGCCCATCGCTCACATTTTTCACCTCCTTGATATCGCTAATCTCGTGATAGGTGCTGTAAGCGTGCGCAGGTGTGTGACCCAGGGTCAGAATGCGCTCGGCAATCTCGTCGATTTTTACCTGAAGGTCGTTGTAGATTTCTTCAAATTTCAGGTGAAGCTCGAAAAACTTTTCGCCGCGAATGTTCCAGTGAAAGCCTCGAACATTCATGTAAAAAATAGAAAAACCAGCCAGCAAATTGTTGAGCTTGGCAGCCAGCTCGGCCGACTTTTCGATGTCGAGACCAATTGCAGTGAGTCGTTTCATTATTGCATAATTTGGTGAATGGTATAAAGATAATAAAATCAGGCACGAAAAAAATCCGCGCCTGATTTTCGGATATGTTGATTAACTTATCGGTTTCTTTGCCAGATAAAAATCAATCATCTCATAATCCGAATTAAGCCTTTCTTCCATCTCGGCTATCGTTTTCGGCGGAGGAACGATGGCTTTTTCGCCGGGCTGCCAGTTGAGGGGAAGTGCCACCTTATACTTATCAGCGGCCTGCAGAGCAAGCAATGCACGCATAATCTCGTCCATGCTGCGGCCCACATTGAGGGGGTAGTACATGATCAGACGAATTTTGCCGTTGGGATCGATGAAGAATACGGCGCGAACGGCAGCTGTTTCGCTTTCGCCGGGCTGAAGCATGCCATAGAGCTTCGAAACCTTCATGTCGATATCGGCTATGATGGGAAACTTCATGAGGATGCCCATTTTTTCGCGTACATTATTCACCCATGCCACATGCGAGTGAATACTGTCGATACTGAGACCAATAAGTTTGGTGTTGAGTTTGGTAAACTCGTCTTCGCGAAGTGCAAAACCAGTCATCTCGGTCGTGCAAACAGGCGTAAAATCGGCAGGATGCGAAAAAAGAATAACCCAGCTATCCTTGATAAACTCCGAAAACTGAATCATGCCCTGCGTGGTCATGGCCTTGAAATCAGGCGCAGGATCGCCAATACGGGGCATGGTCAATACGTTTTGATTTTCCATAGTTTTATGAATTTGTTAGGTTAATGATTTGTTAATGAATCAAAGGTATCTCAATCATTTTCATTTGTCAATTCAATTGTTGTTAATATTCTATAAAGAAAATCTATATTTGCAAAAACAATTGCCATGATAACCCTTGTTCAGCTCGAGTATGTGGTGGCAGTGGACACTTACAGGCATTTTGCCAGGGCGGCCGACCATTGCAATGTTACACAGCCAACACTGAGTATGCAGATAAAGAAGCTGGAAGATGACCTTCAGATACGCATATTCGATCGGCAGAAACAGCCTGTGATGCCCACCGACCACGGTGTGGAATTTATTGAGCAGGCGCGGCGGGTGCTAGCCGAATCAGGGCGGCTGATGGAACTGGTGGAAACGTTCAAAGGCAAGCTGGGCGGACAACTCAGGCTTGGAATCATTCCCACACTAGGACCATATCTGTTGCCGCTTTTTGCGGGCCATTTCAATAAACAATATCCTACCATTCAGCTATTTGTCGAAGAGCTTGTAACCGAGGAGCTTGCACAGCGCCTAAAAAGCGACCAGCTGGATGCAGGTATTTTTGTTACGCCCTACGGCGACAAAGGAATTGTTGAAGAGCCTCTCTTTTATGAAGAGATGCTGGTTTATGCCCACGAATCGCACCCACTTCTTCGGCAGGACAATATCGGGCCAACAGATATGGCCATGCCCGACCTCTGGTTGCTAAGCGACGGACATTGTTTTCGTAATCAAGTAATAAACCTTTGTGCCTTGCCACCGGGCAGCCGTCAGGAACTCCCATTCCAACTCGAAGGAGGAACTCTTGAAACATTGATGCGAATTATCCGTCGTGAGGGTGGTTACACCCTAATCCCCGAGCTGGCGGCTGCCGATGCAGCTTCGTGGCAACCCGGCAACATCAAGCATTTCAGTGGAGCTAAACCATTGCGCGAGGTAAGTTTGTGCTATTCGCGGCACTTTGTTAAAGAGCGCCTTCTTAGGGTCTTAAGCGATTCGATACGAAGCTCAGTCCCAGCTGCTATGCTCGATAAAACCAGGGGAGAGGTGGTTGGCTGGAAATAATTCTCTGAATTTCAGCGCTTCGCAGGCGTTGTTTCAACTACAAGGCCCACGGAGGCTATGCCGGCCATATTAAACTTTGTCATCTTGTTCTCAATTCTCACCCTTGTTATTCCGGTTTCAGGAAAACGCATGCCAAGATTCACGGGAAAGATGTTGGAGTAGAGTTCTCCTGATTTTTCTCCAACCCATTGCATTTTATCATCCTGCAGTCGGAACTCGTAATCCCTCGACCGCATACCACCATTCGGAAAATAAAAAGTAATGTTCATGGCAATGTGGTCGGAAGGATATACATCAGTATGTACAAAACTAACCTGCACATCATACAATGCATCGGCATCCTCTACAGGAAGGTCCATTTCGATGATGTTGAAGCGATTCCAGATAAGGTCGTCGAATGCAACTTCCTGTTCGAAGACCGGTTTGACGCTGCACGAAGCGAGCATAAGCAGCGCTAAAACGACAAAAGGCTTAACGATTGATTTCATGTCGCAAATTTAATCAAGTCCATTAAAACAAGCCTAGCAATCAATTTCTCCGTCCTGCAGAGGAAATCCACATAAACGACCATGCATGAAGTTTGACTTTTCATTTCGAGAGCAACTTGTGCAAAAAGGTTTAATTTTGCACATCAACACCTCACCCAAAGGAAACAACCAAAGATGGATTTCTTGAAAATTAACTTGCTCCGCGCAGTATTGCTGATTTTGGCGGCTTCGGCGATATTTGCCTGTGTTCCACAACGCAAAATGCTTTATTTGCAGCAGGAATCAGACAAGAATGCGCAAATGCAATTCGAAAACGAGCGCGCCTTATCGTACCTGGTTCAGCCAGGCGACAACCTCATTATCAGGGTAGTTAGTCTCGACGAAAAAATGTCGGCGCTCTTCAACCCAATGGATCGCAACCAGAACTATGGCCTTTCGGATCAGACAGTCTTTCTGAACAGCTACACCGTGGATGAGAGCGGGCAGATCGATTTCCCGCTGGCAGGCAAGATTACCGTTCAAAACCTTACAACCGAACAAATCAAAGAAAGTATCAAGGAGG
>DAIOUP010000268.1:0-3903 GCA_036759465.1 Bacteroidales bacterium | reverse complement strand
ACACTATAATGACATGGAATATTCGATTAGACACTCCATACGATGGCGACAATGCCTGGAAGTATCGTAAGTCAGGCTTTTTCGCACATCTTTCTAAAGAAAGTGCTGATATAATAGGTTTTCAGGAAGTACTTCACAACCAACTTACCGACCTTCAGTACTGCCTGAGCGGTTATAGCTATGTCGGGGTTGGCAGGGCCGATGGAAAACAGGGCGGCGAATACTCTCCGGTCTTTTTCAAACGCGACCGGTTCACCCTTATCGAAAGTGGCACAACCTGGCTTTCCAATACGCCCGATATACCTGGCTCGGTGGGATGGGATGCTGCACTCGAAAGGATTGTGAGCTGGGCCAAACTGTCCGACAAAAAGACCGGTGACACCATGGTAGTCATGAATACCCATTTCGATCATGTGGGCCAGAAGGCGCGTGAAAACAGCGCAATACTTATGCTTGAACTTGCAGAAAAACTAGCACCGGGCTTTCCACTAATCATCATGGGCGACCTGAATGCCGATCCTGACAACCCGGCCTATAAACGCTTTATCGGCGCAGGACTAATCGATGCAAGAATCGTTGCCGCTGGTTTTGAAGGACAAAGACCCACCTATACCGGATTTGATAATGACCCAATGAATGATGCGCTGATCGATTTTATTCTGCATTCACCACATTTTGAGGCAATTGACTATGTTGTGCGACCCGTGAACAACAGGGGTCAATACCTTTCGGACCATCTTCCTGTTGTGGCAAAGCTTGTCATAAAACGCAGAGCCTTTTAGCCGGATGAAATGAATTTCGAAGTAATAACATTGTTCAAAAAATCAACTGTTCATTCAGGAATGTCTCTCTAATTCATCTCAAACCACTGTTTTGTTTTTGAATCTTGAATCTTTGAATTTTGAATATAAAAAACGCCTCCGAAGAGGCGCTATTTTTTAGAATTTCTTTTCCAGTTCTTTGTAAACCAGAGCACTGGCACCAACTATGGCCGCATCGCCTGGCTTAAGCTGCGAAGGCAGCACTTTGATTTTATTCTTGAATGAGGGCAGCAGGTGTTTTTCCATACTGTCGATGGCTGGCCGGAAAATATAAGCCCCGGCTGCCGTTGGCCCGCCAAAAAGGAAAATAGCCTCCGGACTGGTATGGTGGGCGGTGATTGCAAGACCTTGACCGAGCCACTGGCCAGTTAGCTCGAAAACCTCCTGGGCAACCTTATCGCCTTTTTCGGCCGATTCGAAGATGAACTTGGAGCTCAGGTCGTTGAATGAGAACGAGGCCAGAGGACTGTTGTGGGCATTGTATTTGGCAAGCAGCTCGAGGGCAGTGCGCTTCATGCCCGGAGCTGAGCAATACGCTTCGAGGTGGCCATAGCCGCCGCATCCGCAAAGCCTTCCGCCCGGTACGATGGTCATGTGCCCGCACTCGCCTGCAAAGCCGTCATGGCCATAAACCAGGTCGCCATTGACCACTACGCCGCTGCCTACTCCTGTTCCAAGGGTGTAGACTACAAAGTCCCTCATCCCTTTTGCCCCGCCATAAATCATCTCACCAATAGCTGCAGCATTGGCGTCGTTGGTAATGGCGATGGCCTTCATTTCGGGAAGCCGCTCCTCGATGAGCTTCACCATGGGTACAACACCCTTGAACGACAGGTTTGGCGCTTGTTCGATGGTACCTGTATAGTAATTTGCGTTGGGTGCACCAATGCCAATGCCGAGTACCTCGATGGCCGGGTTTAGCTTTTCAACTGCATTGATCAGCTGACGAATGGAGCCTGCCATGTCATCAATGAACATAGTGATATTTCCATGTCCGGGCGTCAGGATGGTGTCCTTTACCAGCACATTGCCTTCGCGGTCCACAACCCCGATGGCTGTATTGGTTCCGCCGATGTCGATGCCTATTGCTACCGATTTCATAAAAATTCCTTTCTTCTTTACCTTATTTTATGACCTTTTACTGCATAGTAGAAAATGTAAAGGTAGCAAATCGCCGGCACCAGGAAGGCCCAGGTATAGCCTGCGCTGTCGGCAATGGCGCCCATAATAGGTGGAATGACGGCGCCGCCGAAAATGAGGGTGTTGATGAGGCCGGAGGCGCCGCTAAGCTCTGCTTTGCTTAGGTTGCTAACGGCCAGCGAAAAGATATTGGGGAACATAATGGAGTTGAAGAGGCCGATGGAAATGATGGACCATAAAGCAATCTGACCAGTGAACAGACTGGTGGCAATATCGAGTAGGGCAGCAATGAGGGCAAAGATGGCAAGTGTGCGGGCGGCCTGTCCCTTGCCGAGCTGCATGATACCGAAATTTACCAATGCTACCAGCATGAAAACGAAACCGATGTTCCAGCTCCAGTTGGTGACGAAAGAACCCGAAATTACAGCGAGTATGAGCACCGGAATGGCATAGGTGAGTTTCTTGTTGATGCTCATATCGGAAAACATGAACGAGCCAAAAAACCTGCCAATCATTGCGCCGCCCCAGTAGATGGCTGCATAGGTTGAAGCCTCTTCGGCCGTGAAACCCGCGCTGTTTTTCAGATAGTTAACAATCAGACCGGCATTACCCACCTCGGCTCCCACGTACACAAAAATGGCTAATGCACCAAGCAATACGTGGGGATATTGCCAAACGCTTTTTTTCTCCGTCTTCTCGACCGTTATTACCGGCAATTTGAGAAAGAAAATAACAACAGCAACGAGCAACACCAGCAAGCCCATGATAATGAATGGCATGGGAACGCGCTCGGCGGCTACAGCTGCATCTTCTGGAAACTGAAGCCCTTTGAAGATGGCTACCGCTATCAGCCAGGGAGCAATCATCGTGGCGATCGAGTTGAGGGCCTGTGTCAGATTGAGCCTGCCGGAAGCTGTTGATTCCGAACCAAGTGCAATCACATAAGGATTGGCTGCTACCTGCAGAAAAACCACCCCAACGGCCAGAATAAAAGTTGCTGCGAGAAATAAGCCAAAAGATGGCAGACTCGAGGCAGGTATGTAGATAAAGCTCCCAAGCGACATAAGCACCAGGCCAGCTATCACTGTCCCTTTGTAGCCGAATCGGTCAATGATTTTCCCGGTTGGGATGGACATAATCAGGTAGGCCAGAAAAAAGGCCGAAGTAAGCAATTGCGCCGAAAACTCACTAAGCTTGAAGATCTCCTTTACAGGAGCGCTAAGGGTAACGATAAAGGTGGTGGCAAAGCCGAAGATGAAAAAAATGGCTCCGAAGGCTGTTAGCCCTATGGCCAAGCTGTTGTGCTTTTCTTTCATTGTATTGTTTGGTTAATTTGAATATTTAGCCCAAAATATCCTGATAGAATAGGGCGGAAGCAAATGTAAAAAATTACTCAGATGTTTCGGGTCAATATTAAACGACAAAAGCCGCCCGAAAGCGACTTTTTGAATTGCTATAAAAAGTAGTTTAACCCACAAAGAAATCAAAAACGTTGCTGATTTTTTTCATCTCGGTTTTATAGAACTCCGTGTAAGTGCATTTTTTGCAGGTTATAGAAGTGAATTTCCGGTTTTGGATATTGAAAATTTTTGTCAGGAAACTGCCTACAGCCTATATTTCGCCTACATCGCACTGTCCGTGGCCGCACTTTGGACAGGTATAGCGCAGTGCTTTCATGTTCTACGGTTTATTGTTTTCATCACTTTTCTCCTGGTCTTCGTTTTTCCATCTTCCAGCCTGCTGCAGGGCACGTGCAACAATCCACTCAAGTTGGCCGTTGGTGCTGCGAAACTCGTCGGCAGCCCATTTTTCCACTGCTGCCAGCAATCGGCTGTCGATACGCAAAACGATGGCTTTACGAATGCTCATGGCTACTGATAAAGTGATCCGGTATTCAACACGGGTGTGGCTTCCTTGTCGCTGCAAAGCACCACCATAAGGT
>DAIOUP010000267.1:0-3916 GCA_036759465.1 Bacteroidales bacterium | reverse complement strand
ACGAGGGCATAGCCGAACCTATTCTGATGGGTAATGTGCTGAAGATTAAACAA
The DNA here is from genome assembly GCA_036759465.1 of Bacteroidales bacterium. GTDB lineage: Bacteria > Bacteroidota > Bacteroidia > Bacteroidales > F082 > JALNZU01. The sequence goes on along the minus strand of DAIOUP010000267.1, from coordinate 3,863 downwards.
ATCATCCAGGAGCACGAACTAGAACTTACTGGTGTCGAAATTATCGATCCGCGCTCGAACGAGCAAAACGGACGGCGTAAACAGTATGCCGAAATGCTCTTCCAGCGTCGCCAGCGCAAGGGCATGACCTTCAATGCTGCCCGCAGTTATATGATGCACCGCAACTATTTTGCCCCCATGATGCTGGCCACCGGCTACGCCGATGCCATGGTTACCGGTCTCACACGCAACTACCCCGACTCCATCCGACCTGTTTTGCAGGTGATCGATAAAAGCCCCGGAAACAACATCGTTTCGGGTATGTATATCGTCAACAGCCCCGACGGACCAGTCTTTTTTGCCGACTGCACCGTAAACATCGACCCCAGCTGGGAACAGTTGGTGGAAATAACCCTGCAGACCTGTCGCAGCGTCAAGGACTTTAAGATCACGCCCCGCGTGGCATTGGTTTCCTATTCAAGCTTTGGCTCTTCGGATGGCGAAGTGCCTCAAAAACAGCGCAAAGCAGTTGAATACCTGCATAAGCACCATCCCGATATGATTGTCGATGGCGAAATTCAGGCCAATGCCGCTCTGAATCCTGAGCTACTGGCTGAAAACTTTTCGTTTAGTAAGCTGATGGGAGGCCCCGCCAATGTGCTCATCTTCCCCAACCTCGAATCAGCCAATATTGCCTACAAGCTGATGCAGGAACTGGGCAAGTTTGAGGTGATCGGGCCTATCCTCAACGGTTTGAGCGAGGCGGTGCAAGTGCTGCAGATGGGTGCTTCGGTGGCCGAAATTGTAAACATGATCACCATTGCCACCATCGACGCACAAACCAAACAGGAGAAGCGTAACCGCGATATCCGTTAAAACTACTGTTTGCATTGAAAGAGCTATGGGATGCCCGCTATGCCGCCGCGGAGTATGTTTATGGCACCAGCCCGAACCGTTTCTTTGCCGCTGAGCTTGACAAGCTGAAGCCAGGCTCCCTGTTGCTGCCAGGCGAAGGCGAGGGGCGCAATGCCGTTTGGGCAGCCTCGAAAGGCTGGACCGTCGATGCCATCGACTTTAGCAAGGAAGCACAACGAAAGGCTATGATGCTTGCAAACCAGATGAAGGTTGTGCTAAACAGTTTTACTGTGGCCGATTTGATGGACGTCAAAATTCCTCTTGAGCAATACGATGCTGCAGCGGAGGTGTTCGTTCATCTGCCCCCTGCCCTCCGAAAGCAATGGCATGCCAGACTTGCGCAGACGCTCAAGCCCGGAGCAAGGCTGATCATTGAGGCTTACCACCTGAACCAGCTGAAATTTGGCACAGGCGGTCCGCAAAATCCCGAACTACTTTACACAGCCCAATTGCTGCAAGCAGATTTTCCGGGCTTTGATATCCTTCTGCTTGAAGAAGTGGAAGAAACGCTCAGCGAAGGCCACTTGCACAATGGACCTTCTGCGCTCGTGCGTTTGGTGGCGCAAAAGTGCTGATGTAGCACACTAAGCTGCTGGTTACACCTAAAACCTTCTGGCTTTCTTGCCGCCCGGTTTTCCCGATCTGGCGGGTGTTTTCGGGCCGTCTTTAGGGTCAGCGGGGTTTACCCTCACGCCTGAGCGGTTGCGCTGCTTATTGGCAAACGACTCCACCACCAGATCCACATGACGGTTGTCGATATCTACAAACGAGAAATTTTCCATGATATCGATGCGGCCGATATTGACATCGCGCGAACGGGTAACCTCGTTGATCAAGCCAATGATGTTGTGCGGGCCGGTGCCATCGCGCTTGCCAAGGCTCACAAACAGGCGGGTAAAGCGCCCTTTGTCGTCCGAACGATCACCGCGTGCCGGGCGGCCTTTGTCGCGATATTCCCTTTCGCCTCCGCGCTCTTCCACGTTAAGGTCGGGAGCGTTGCGGTAATACTCGAGAAACCTGTTGAATTCCAATGAAACAAAACGGCGGATAATATCCTCGCGGCTCATCCACTCCAGTTTGCGGAAAATGACTGGCAAAAAGGCGTCAATCTCTTCGTGGTTCACTTCCACCTTTTCCATGCGGTCGATGTGGTGAAAGAGCTGCTTTTCGCAAACCTGAACACCCGTAGGCACTTTTGCCAGAGCAAACTCGCGGCCCACCTTGCGTTCGATGATGCGCAGCTTGCTTTTCTCCTTGGTGTGGATGATGCTGATGCAGATCCCTGTTTTGTCGGCCCTTCCGGTGCGGCCGCTGCGGTGAATGTACACCTCGGGCTCATCGGGCAGGTTGTAGTTGATCACATGGGTCAGGTTGTTCACGTCAAGGCCGCGGGCAGCCACGTCGGTGGCCACCAGCATCTGCAGCGTGCCCTGTCTGAAACGGTTCATCACATGGTCGCGCTGCGCCTGCGAAAGATCGCCATGCAAGGCATCGGCATTGTAACCATCGCGGATGAGGTTATCGGCAATCTCCTGAGTTTCGGCTCTGGTGCGACAAAAAACAATGGCATAAATGGCTGGATTGAAGTCGGCAACACGCTTCAGGGCGGCATAACGATCCCTGGCCTGAACCATATAATACATATGCTTCACATTGGCCGTGCCGGTATTGCGCTTACCCACCGACTTCATGGCCGGGTTTTGCATATATTTATTCAGAATGGCCTCAACCTCCTCGGGCATGGTGGCCGAAAAAAGCAAGGTATGATGCTCCTCCGGCATGGTCTGAAGTATGGTGTCCACATCTTCCTGAAAACCCATATCGAGCATTTCGTCGGCTTCGTCGAGCACTACCCACTGCACATTACCGAAATTGGTTTTGCCTCGGCGTATCATATCGTTCAGCCTGCCGGGTGTAGCCACGATGATATGGGGCTGGCGGGCAAGTTCGCGCAATTGTTTTTCGATGGAAGCTCCGCCATAGACCGGTGTGATACTGATCTGCTGCATAAATTTGGCAAAGTTGCTCAGGTCGCGGGTAATCTGAAGACATAGCTCGCGTGTGGGGCAAAGCACCACGGCCTGCGTCTGCTGAAGGGTCGGATTGATGTGATGCAGCACGGGCAGGCCAAATGCCGCTGTTTTGCCGGTGCCGGTCTGGGCCAGACCTACCAAATCGGAAGGCTGGGCAATAAGGGCCGGAATCACTTCGGCCTGAATGGGCATGGGCTCGTTGAAACCCAAAGCTTCAACAGCCCGCAACAGTTCGTGCCGGAGCCCAAGATCTTGAAAATTAGTCATGAATAGAATTTAAAAATGGGCTGCAAAGGTAGGCTTTATTTCGGCCGGAACCGAATTGAACACATTATTTTTTTGTTTATGAGCCACTTAGATACGTAACGCAAACAAATTCAAAGCCTCTTTTGTTATGATTTGTGTATTTTCGTGAACCATAATGCATTCATCAGTGGAATACTATATCAGCAAAACCATCAAGGGCAATTTCGACGAAACGGTTGAGAAAGTGACCGAAGGCCTCAAAACCATCGGCTTTGGCCTGGTTTCGGTTATCAACGTCAGCGCCACTCTCAAGGAAAAAATCAACGACGATTTTAAACCTTATATCATATTAGGCGCATGCAATCCGCATTTTGCAAGCAAGGCCCTGCGGCTTGAAGACAAGCTGGGGGTGCTGCTGCCCTGCAATGTAGTAGTTATCGATCAGGGCGAAGGCAAAATTGAAGTGGCCGCCATGGAACCCCTCGGATTGATTGCCGCCATGGGCAATGCTGAGCTGACGCACTTGGCCGTAGAAGTTAGCGCCCGAATGAAGAGTTTTATCGAAGCACTGTAAGGCATTAAAACAGCCCTCTTTACTGAAATTTTTGCACAACGCGTTGCAATAATGCGGTTTGTCTAAATTTGGCTGCTAATCTGCCAGCCAATGAACAAGCGTAATGCAGCCATTTC
>DAIOUP010000266.1:0-3926 GCA_036759465.1 Bacteroidales bacterium | reverse complement strand
ATATCACCTTTTCGGATGATCCGCTTCGGATGATGAGGGCCGTGCGTTTTGCTTCCCAGCTGGGATTCAGCATTGATAAAACCTCCCTCGAGGCCATTTATCGCAACCGCAACAGGCTGCGCATTGTTTCGCCCGAGCGCATCACCGACGAACTCAACAAGATCATCCTCAGTCCAAAGCCATCCATTGGGTTTAAGCTGCTATTCAAAACAGGACTTTTGCAGGTGTTTTTTCCTCAGTTTGCTGCATTGCAAGGGGTTGATACAGTGAATGGTAAGAGCCATAAGGACAATTTCTATCATACGCTCGAGGTGCTCGACAATCTGGCTGCCGTTTCCGATGATTTATGGTTGCGCTGGGCTGCAGTGCTGCACGATATTGCCAAACCGGCAACTAAAAAGTTTGACCAGGAATTGGGTTGGACCTTTCATGGTCACGAGTTTAAAGGCGCCAAAATGGTGCCACACATCTTCAAGGCGTTCAGACTGCCTTTGGGCGACCCCATGAAATTCGTGCAAAAAATGGTGCTGCTGCATCTGAGGCCCATAGTTCTGGCTCAGGAAACAGTAACCGACAGCGCCGTAAGGAGGTTGCTGTTCGACGCCGGCGACGACATCGACCAACTGATGCTGCTCTGCCAGGCCGATATTACCACCAAGAACGAATATAAAATCAGAAAGTACCGGGAAAACTTCGAGCTGGTCAAGCAAAAGCTGGTAGAAATTGAGGCTAAGGATAAAATACGCAATTGGCAGCCTCCGGTGAGCGGCGAGGTAATTATGGAAGCATTTGGATTGAAGCCAGGCAAAGAAATCGGATTGATAAAGAATGCCATCCGTGAAGCTATTTTGGACGGCCTCATCGCCAATACCTTTGAAGACGCGGTAAAACTGATGAAAGAGGAAGGTGCAAGACTTGGCCTTACGCTCATAGTCGAACCCGACAAAGTTGAGGTGAAAAATAACGGGCCTGTACCTATTCCCAACTTTGACGAAGAAAAATGACGGAAGCACCCTTACTTCTGGTGCTTGGCGGCCCCACGGCTTCAGGAAAAACTGAGCTGGCCATCAGGCTTGCACAACATTTCCGAACCGAGATCGTCTCGGCCGACAGCAGGCAGTTTTATCGCGAGATGAAAATAGGCACAGCCGCACCCAACGTCCATCAGCTGCAGCTGGTGAAGCATCACTTTGTTGGAAATCTGAGCATTTTCGATACTTACGATGTGGCTACTTATGAGAAGGAAGCCCTGCTGAAAATCAATGAGCTCTTCGAACAACATAAGGTTGTTATCCTTACAGGAGGCTCAGGGCTTTTCATTGATGCTGTTTGCATGGGTCTCGACAATATGCCCGATGTCGAAACTCACATTCGAGAACGGGTTAATCAGATGCTTTTGGAAAAAGGAATCAGTGCACTTCAGATTGAGCTTCAACATGTTGATCCTGAATATTTTGCTCAGGTTGACCAAAACAATCCCCGGCGCCTGCAACGTGCGCTGGAGGTATATTACCAAACGGGAAGGCCATTTTCGTTCTACAGAAAGCGGCAAACCGTGCCCCGGCCTTTCAATTTTATCCGCTTTACATTAAGACCTGACCGCCTTGAACTGATCAACCAGATCAACATCAGGGTGGAACATATGATGGCCGAAGGTTTGCTGGAAGAGGTGCGCCGCCTTTACCCGCATCGCCACCTCAATGCACTGAATACCGTTGGATATAAAGAGCTTTTCGATTACCTCGATGGAAAAGCGAACCTCGAAACGGCTGTCAACAACATCAAGGTACACACGCGCCAGTATGCCAAGCGTCAGATGACCTGGTTCAGACGAAATAAGGATGCCATATGGCTGGCAAAGCCTGAACTTCGTGTCATCATAAGCACCTTGGGTGAGCGCTTTGGTTTATGATCACAATCCGTCAGAAGATCAGTTTTTTAAAGCTTCTTCCCTGAGCGCCTGTAAGTTCAACCACCACTAAACCTTTGATCTGATAAAGGGGCTTTGTGATGAACAAACCCTCCGACCGGAACTCAGCGATTAGCCTTCCTGTGGCGTCACTTATTCTGACGTTCACCGGTTGTGCATCCTGTTGGCGGTGAATGTAGAGGCGTCCGGCATGACTCCACATTTTTGCTGAATCGGTCGATAAATGTTCCGCACCAGTGATCCCGGTGGCATGAAGCAAAAAGCGTTGTGCGGGCTGACCGAGCTGATGGGTAAAATTGTATACAGCGCTTTCGTTGAGGTTTTGAGAACTGTTTGTTACGAGGTCTTCGAGGAGGAAGACATATTTCTCCAGGAGCGTAGGGCCGATGTTGAATGTTAGGGCGTAAGCACCCGTTGTGCTGCTGGTGAATCTGAGCGGAACGGAGAGGCTTTTGAAGTCGTTGTTCAGGCTGTTGATACTCATGATGCGACCGCTTTCGGTGAGGGTGGCCAACTGAGGAGCCGCATCGGTGCCTGAAAGCTTATCGGCATCCAGTGCCGGATCAAAATCGTCGGAAGCCTCAGGGCTGAACCGTATCACAGTTTCGTCGCTGCCCTGATCGTTGGCGGTGCTGATGCGGATGATATCGCCGGCCAATTCCGGATTCAGGAATGGGGCGCTGCTGTGAAGGCGCACCGCGTCGGTCATCTGGAGTCCGGCCGATGCCGCTGTGCTTTTGACAAAAAAGGACTGACCCGGGGCTATATAGCGCGAGCCACCATTTGCGCCTACGCTTGCAACATAGGAGGCATAATTGCCGGTATTGCGGTTCCAGATGTAGATTGCATTGTAAAGGTTTGTTTTTGTCCAGCCCGAAGCAGCGTCCCAATCAATGGCCGAGGGGTAGGGGTTGGGTACGAGGTTGAAACGGTCGGCTGCGGTGGAAGCAATCAAAGCCGTGAAAGGTCCATTGTTAATTGTGCCTGCAAAATTGTAGGTAGTTTGGCTTCCGGTGTACCAGATCATATAGCCCCGATCGACCTGAAGCGGCGTGGTGGTCGAAGCGCCTAATCCTACCCAACTGCCGGGGTTGGAATCGAAACGGAAAAGATATGCGCCCATGAAAAGCCCGGAAAGAGGGTTGTTGGATGCCTTCAGAGGAACCGATACCAGATGGTACCGTGTGGGAGTGCTCAGGCTGCTACCCGGAATGTAGCGTTGCAGCGTGGCATTGAGGTCGTTATAATGCAACAGCGAGCCACTGCCGCTGGCATTGGATTGCACGATGAGGCCATTGTTGCCTGCGCTGTTATAGATGTAGGTATTGGCCGTAACTGTTTTGCCCTGAGGAATAATCAAGCGGTTGTTGCTCTCGATGATGATGTTTTTTACACTGAGATTGTCAGTAAGGCTGACCTTACCTTTTACATTGACGGTTTCGCTGCCGGAGTAGGCGGTGGGGTCGCTAGTGATGGTCAGCTGGTCGAAGTAGGGCTGCCTTTGATCACCTCCGGCAAGTCCGGAAGCATAAAAGCGAATGGCATCTGGCGGACCGGCCACGGTGTGCACCGCATTGTACGATTCAACGCCATTGCGACCAATACCATAAACCCTAAGCTGTGTCGGGCTCTCTACCTTGAAGTTAAGGGTCATGGCCTGGGTGCCGTAGTTGTTGAACATGGGGTTGCTGTCGATGGTAATTTGGGCACTACCACCCATATTCACATTGATAATCTGTATGCCATTTGAATATAGATTGAAGCCTTTGTTGCCAATACCGTCGCTATCCCAGTTTACGCCCCATTTAAAACTGAGAATACTGCCGGTTGGCATGGGGGCGGTAAATGTTCTGTCGGCGCGTGCGTAATTCAGACTGTTTGCCGGATTGGCAAAAAGCCCGAACGATTGGCTGCTCATGCCCGAGATGCCGGCAAAGGATGGATCGCCAATGAAAAAGCCGGCATAACCTCCGGTTGTAGTTCCGCTTACCAGTTC
>DAIOUP010000265.1:0-3946 GCA_036759465.1 Bacteroidales bacterium | reverse complement strand
GGTCGGAAACGTGGTTGGCGGCAGCCTGAACGGTGTGCATTACCTCCGTTCGTTGCCTTCGGGGATGCGTCAGGCCAACACTCCTTCTCAGCTGGCTCAGCGCGAGCGCTTTGGCATGATGGTCAGGTTTCTTCGACCCATGAAGGAACTCATCAGCATCGGTTTTAAAGCGGAAGCAAGCCGGATGAATCCTTTCAATGCCGCGGTTTCGTTCAACCTCCGGAATGCGCTTTCCGGCGATCAGGAAACGGGCTTCAGTATCGATTATGGCAGGGTTGCGCTTAGCCTCGGCAGCCGACCGGGAATGAGCGAAGCTGCCATGGAAAGCACAGAGGCGTCGATCCTTAGCGTGCAATGGGCTGACAACAGCACCATGAAAGGCGCTTCGGCCGACGACATCCTCTTTTTGGCTGCGTTTAACGAGGCCAAAGGCGATGCCATCGTGGAGCTGAATCTGGCTACGCGTCAGGCCTCTGCTGCGCAGCTCAGGCTCCCGGCCGAATGGAGCGGCGAATCCGTCCATGTGTTTGCCGGCTTTCTGGCTTCAAGCGTCCTGCTGGGCACGGTGAAGACCGACCGCATCTCGCGCAGCCAATACTTAGGCGCCATCACGCCAGCCTAAGTCGGGTAGCACCAGGCGAAACCGGATCTCCCTGAGGAGCATCCGGTTTTTTTGTCGTTATATGACAGACAATCGTGGGTATTGCTATTCATCAGCAGCGTGCCAGAAATGTCTTAATACAATTAAAACATCATTGCAAAATGCATAAAACGCCTTCCCACACTGAAATAGCTCATTTTTCAACAAACATTGTTGAAATTTTCCTTGCTTTTCTATGATTTAATTGCTATATTTTTGAGCGACAATTATGGATTTATATGCACAAACCAATCATTGAGATTACAACTGAACCAGATCTGGGGCTGATGCATCATCTTGTGCAGGGAAGTCTTATGCCCTGGCTCGAAGAGAATAACGACCCCATGCTTTTTCGCATTTTAAAAGAAAGAAGGGAATTAGAAATACCCGGTAACGCATTGTACTACCTTCTTAATCAAAGACCATTCGGGGCCGAAAAAGAGGTTAAAGAAGCATTGCAGCGGCTGTTTGCCGGGATTAAAGAGGACAAATTCAATGAACTTTTTCACCAAATTAAGCCCATAGCAGAAAGCTCGGACAAGCTGTTTTTTTATCTGGTATTGTCCATAATGGCCCTGCATTCAGGAGCGTCAAATCTTATTTATCAATTTCATCATTTAGGCGAGGAAGAAAAGGCGCTTTTTCTGAAAAAAACGGTCAGGACGCTTCAGGAATTTTTTAACGGCTGTATCGACAAAAGCATAGAAAGAACGGAAACAGACAGAACTATTCTATTCGTTTTGGCAAACTTCATTGTTATTCTTTATTCGCACCTCGAAAAACACCTTAACGAACATTTTGAAAAAATACCGCTCAGGCTGAGTGCAAGGGGCTTTTTGCGGCCTTCGGGCGATGAAAACAACAGGGCAATGCAAGCGGAAATACAGCGTATTGTCAATCAGTTTATCCAAAAACATTATCGGGCGATAAAGTATGGTTACGAAGAAAATGCTCATGAGGCCCCGGTTGTACGCGATGATCTTCCTGTGCAAAAGAAAAGCGCAGCTGATGCAAATAATAAATTAAGTCGTTTAGAAGAAGGCGAAACGGTATTTCTGAGCACGAAGGAAGCGGCAAAATTGTGTAATGTGAGTCCAAAAACGATTGTAAACTGGTGCAAGGCCGGCAGGGTTAAGCACGAACACATAGGAAAGTCTTATAAAATTTACAAAAAGGCACTCGAATTGATGATCAAAACGCAACAAACCAATTGAAAAAACATGGAAAAAAAACAACAAAACGTTAGCAATCAGGAAACAGGGAGATTTTATGAGCAGTTGCAACAACAAAGGGCGCTTGACCTGAACAAGGCTCAGGAGAAGTTCCGTCAGATATTCACAATTAACCGATTTGTAGTCAAGCCGTTGAGTGAAGAGGTTATTATACACTTTTCAGACCGGTGGTTTCCGGGCGCTATCAGGACAAAGTCCTCCGCAATAGCAGAATTCATTGCTGCTGACGAACATGCGTCGTGGATGACGAAATTGAAATACCTATGGCTGGGGGTTAATGCGGAAGTTACCACCCCTTATCAGCCCATCAAGCTGCAACTTAATGACCAACCAAGGCTTATAAGGCTTTATATTGAATATCTTCTGCAGCGTTCTTTCGAAAAAAAGAGGCTGGCTGTGCGGTGGGATTTTGCCGGAAACCTTTGCGTTTGGCTTCCTGCGGGAGAAAAAGGGTCGATCAGGCTATATAATGAAGTGAAACTGCGGGTACAGTACAACAAGGCCTCGGATGAGCATTTATTACGCGTCAGTTATGCGGGAGAGCATTCCGTTATGGTGCAAGCCCTGGCATGGATTGATGAAATGAAACCTGAGGCAGCCGATCAAGTGCGCATGGTCCTGTATGACAATCAGATCCTTAACATCAATGCGCTGCCACCGGAAGCAAGGCGCTCTCCCGAAAAGGTTTTTGCAGTATTGAACCGCAGGCTCTCGGAAGCTTTGGGATTACAATGGGAGCACGTACTGAGAAAGGACAAACACGCGACTTTTCTGAAGCGCACGGAAGAATTCTGCCATACGCACCTCCTCCCTGACAGCGCAGAAGGACTCCGCATCAGCGCAAGCCCTGAAGAGGTAAGCCTGGCCAGTGATTTAATCGAAGCACGCAATGTTCCGCTGCTGTTTGGAAAGGGCGAACAGACCAATTTATACAAAGGTTTTCAGGAAAGCGGTCCATATCTTGCGCCGCCCAGCAGGCAACTTGTATTTTTCTTCATTTATGAAAAACGGGATGAAAAATTAAAGGAATGGTTATCCGGAAAGTTGTTTGGAACGGCTGAGAAAGGATTATTCCGCTTTATCAGGACGGCATGCTATCACGAAGGTGAACGCGACATTGTACTCAGCGATGTCAAAAACGCCGTTGCCATACTAAATGGGATGCTGCAAACAACAAGCTTTGAGCCGCGAAAACAATATGTTGCCATTTACCTCAGTCCGGTAAGCAGTTTTTCCGTTAGCACGGAAATGCACAGAATTTATTACCGTATCAGGGAACTGCTGCTTAAAAGGGGGGTGATGATGCAGGCCATTGAGAGCAGAAAACTGGAAAAACACCAAAATTCGTTTTACTATTGGATACCCAATATCGCCAGTGCCATTGTTGCCAAAAGCGGAGGGCTTCCGTGGGTGCTGAAAACGGAGAAGAAACAGGGGCTTGTGGTTGGTTTTGGGCTATATCAGACACGGAAATATGGCATGCGTTATCTGGGCGCAAGCTTTTGTTTCGATACCTGCGGGCGATTTATGGGCTACGATGCTTTTCCGGCCAACGACAGCGAGGGGGTGGCAGCCAAACTGAGCGAAGCCCTTAGACGATATCATGACCGACACGGCAGGCCGGAACGGATGGTGGTACACTACCACAAACAGATGAGCGACAGGGAGTTTGCCCCTATATTGAAAATTATTCAGGATTTTGACAGCAAGGTGGAGCTGTATGTGCTGAAGATCAACGAATCGGGAACAGATGATTATGCCGTGAGAGATCATGCGAACATATACGGTTACCCGAAGGATGGCAGTGTTTTCAGGCTAAACCCCGGAGATTACCTGCTCTACCGTAACGGATATGACGGCACAGGAAGTCCTAAGTTGCAGCCCATGCCGCTCCGCATCTATATCCACAAGAGCAGCAGACCCCTATCGGAAGCAGACGCCATGGCGCTGCTGGAGGAGGTGTACCTGTTTACCCGCCTCAACTGGCGCAGCGTTGGGGACACCAGCCTGCCGGTAACGGTTAGTTTTCCGAAGCTTTATGCCTCCCAGCGGGCCTGGTTCGAAGGGGAAAGTC
>DAIOUP010000264.1:0-3988 GCA_036759465.1 Bacteroidales bacterium | reverse complement strand
TCAGAAAAGGGCAGCGTGTACTTGGCCTTTCTTCGGCATTAATTGGTTCGGCTATGGCCTTCGATTTCAGGTTTTTTAAAAATCTGATGGCCGATGTCGAAGTGGTTGGAGGTTTCGATAAAGAACTTGAATTGAGGATGCTAAGCAGCGGAATTCTAATAGATTACGTTGACGATGCTTATGTGTTTGATGAAAAAGTGCAGAATGCAAGGGTGTTTACACGTCAGCGAAGAAGGTGGCTTTCGGCACAGTACCATTATTTTGGAAAGCATTTTTTACCTGCTGTAAAAGCTTTATTTGTGGAGGGTAATATTGAATATTTCAATAAAGCATTCCAATATCTTCAGCTGCCGCGATTGCTGCTGTTAGGCATTTTATTCCTGATGGCAGCAGTTTCTGTTATTTTCGACAATCACCTCTGCACTATTTGCTGGTCATCATCTTTTATACTTATTTTTCTTGCGATCGTGTTGGCCGTGCCCCGGAATTTCTATAATAAAACCTCATTAACTGCAATCATTCGCCTGCCAATGGTTTTCGGTTATATGTTGTTATCTTTACTGCATATTAAGGGAGCAAACAAGCAATTCATTCATACTAAACACACCTACAACGCCTTCCAGAAGAAGCGTAGAAGGTAAAAAAACAACAGCTTATGCGAATCGGCATCGAAGGACAACGACTTTTTAGGCTCAAGAAGCATGGTATGGATATGGTAGCCCTTGAGCTAATCCGGAATCTTCAAAAAATAGATACTGAGAATGAGTATTTTATCTTCGTCAAACCCGACGAAGATCCTCATTGTTTGCATCCAACAAAGAATTTTCATATTGTTGAGCTCGAAGGCGGTTCTTATCCGCTGTGGGAGCAAAGAGCGCTGCCGGCTGCAGCCCGTAAAGCAGGCTGCCAATTGTTGCATTGCACAAGCAATACCGCCCCGCTGAATCCCGGAATGCCTTTAGTTATCACCTTGCACGACATTATTTACCTCGAAAGCATAAGTCTGTTTAAAAAAGGAGGCACCTGGTATCAGAAAGTCGGGAATATGTATCGCCGCTTTGTGGTTCCTAGGGTGGTACGCAAAAGTGAGCGAATCATCACCGTTTCGCATTTTGAGAAAAGACGCATTGGAGAGTTTTTCGGATTTGCAGCCGACGATCCCCGTTTGGTTGCTATCTATAACGGTGTTGGCGAACATTTTAAGCCAATTAAAGATGCCGGCGAATTGCAAAGGGTAAAAGAAAAATACCGGCTTCCCGATCAATATGTATTCTTTCTAGGAAATACCGACCCTAAGAAGAATACAATCGGCGTGTTAAGGGCATTTTCCACTTACCTCAAAACGGGAAATCCTCCGTTGAAGCTGGTGATGCTCGACTTTGAACACAATGCCCTCGATGCGCTGCTGAATGAAATTGGCGATCCGGGTCTTCGCAGCCAGATACATCTGACAGGATATGTCGTAAACACTGATCTGCCAGCCATTTATGCGCAGAGCGAACTGTTTTTGTATCCCTCTCTCCGCGAAAGCTTTGGCATTCCAATGCTCGAAGCAATGCGTTGCGGAACGCCTGTTATTACCTCCAACACCTCATCGATGCCGGAAGTTTCAGGAGGTGCCGCCCTGCTTGTTGATCCCTTCATACCGGAAGAAATTACGCAAGCGATGGTGAAATTGATGGCTGACCATAATCTTAGGCAGGAGCTCATCGAAAAGGGATATCTGCAGTCGGCAGCCTTTTCCTGGTATCATATGGCCGAAGAAGTGCATAAGCTTTATTTGGAGGTTTTAAAATAAGTATTTTTATTTTTGTCCGAACCATTACCCTGCTAATCATGATAACCAACCGCGATTTCATAGTCATTGGTTTGCAAGCCCTCGACAGCCGCATTGGCAGCAACTGCATTAATATTGCGCAGGAAATTGCCCGTCATAACAGGGTGTTGTATGTAAATTATCCTTTAGACAGGCTGACACGTTTCAGAGAGCGAAAAGATCCCCTCATCCAAAAACGCATCAGGGTTTTGAATGGCAAAGAGCCCGATTTGGTGCAGGTTTCGGAAAATATGTGGAACCTCAACCCGCGCACCATGCTCGAAAGCATTAGTCAGCTCCCGAATGACTCGATTTTTGATTTTCTGAACAGGCTTAATAACAAACGATTTGCCCGTCAGATAAAATCAGCCATTGACAAGCTTGGTTTCAGCAACTATTTCATTTTTAATGACAGCGACATGTTCAGGGGCTTCTATCTGAAAGAAATGCTATCACCTGAGCTTTATGTTTATTATACACGCGACAATTTGATTGCAGTTGATTTTTGGAAAACCCAGGGCATTCGCATCGAAGCCGCATTGATGGCCAAATCGGACCTGGTTGTGGCCAATTCAACGTATCTGGCCGACCATGCCCGACAGTTCAATCCGCATTCCTACTACGTTGGTCAGGGGTGCGATGTAAGCCTGTTCGACAAAAAACTCATCGATCGCATTCCTGACGATATTAAGAATATTCCCGGCCCTATCATCGGGTACATCGGTGCGCTTTTCTCGCTCAGGCTTGATATTGAGGTAATTGAACACATCGCCACGCAAAAACCCGAATGGCAGGTGGTACTTGTTGGACCTGAAGATGAGGCGTTTAAGAATAGCCGACTTCACCAGATCAGTAATGTACATTTTCTGGGCTCCAAGAAAATGGAGGAATTGCCTTTCTATCTGAACGCCTTTGATGTGGCTATTAACCCTCAGCTGCTCAACGAGGTAACGATCGGCAACTACCCCCGCAAGATCGACGAATATCTGGCAATGGGCAAACCCACCGTTGCTACAAGAACCAAAGCCATGGAAGTTTTCGAAGGATACACTTATCTTGCCGAAAACAAGGAAGAATACGTGAAGCTGATCGAACAGGCACTCAACGAAAATTCTTCTGAGCTTGAAGCCTCGAGGGAATCGTTTGCGCGCAGCCACACCTGGGAAAACAATGTTATGGAAATATATAAGTGGATGGTTTATATTTTGCAACAACCAAAATAGTTTAACATGGGACTGGCCGATAAGCTGAAAAGTAATCCACGCTTGAAAAGGTTGGCGTTGTGGCTGCTGATGCCCCGCAATCAGGCGCGCCCGCGACTTTGGGTGAAATGGTTTTTAAATCCTTTCAAGCATAAGCGCAAAAAAGGATCGCTTGTGCGACGCCGGACACGCATGGATGTGTTGCCATTCAACAATTTCGTTCTTGGTTTTGATTCGACTATCGAAGACTTTGCAACCATAAATAACGGTGTTGGCGATGTGTTAATCGGCGACCGTACGCGCATAGGTCTTGGATGTGTGGTTATTGGCCCCGTCACCGTTGGCAATGATGTGATGTTTGCTCAAAATATTGTTGTTTCAGGCCTCAATCACGGCTATCAGGACCTGTCGCTCCCTCCAAGCCTTCAACCAGTGGATACCAAGCCGATTTACATTGGTGATGAGGTTTGGATTGGCGCCAACAGCGTCATAACCGCGGGAGTAAACATAGGAAAGCACTCTGTAGTAGCGGCCGGGAGCGTCGTGACCAAGTCGGTACCTCCCTACTCTGTAGTAGCAGGAAATCCGGCGAAAGTATTAAAACATTACAATCCCCAAACCCTTCAATGGGAAAGACCAACTTACTAAACCAACTAAACTGATGCATAAATTACTGACCTTCTTTCGTTACTTGAACGACTACCTGCGTTACGGACAAATTCGACCAACCATTGCGGCTATAGTTTACATCGGACTGGGTAGATCGATATTAAGGACACGGCTTGTCAGAGGCAGGCTGGGTTATTTTCTTCACCGAAAAGGTACGCTCGACTTCCAGTTTGCAAATTATGCCTACGAATGGGGAGTTAAAAGGTTCATGAATGAGCATTTTGCTGGTAAGGATGTTTTCATTGATATAGGTTCAAATATTGGAACCTATTCGGTAATGTTGGGTGGAAAAGGGCTGGAA
>DAIOUP010000263.1:0-3999 GCA_036759465.1 Bacteroidales bacterium | reverse complement strand
GTGTAGCGGATGAGCAGTCGTGCCTCGTTGTGGGCAAACAACATTTCCTTGCTCAGCATCACTCCACCCACACGATAAATGATCTGCGGAATGGGCTCGCCGATAAACTCGCGCAGGTATTTATGTCCCTTGGGTTCATGTACGCCGTTGGGATACATGCGAAGGCCGAAGTTGAACGCTTCATCGTGTTGTATCACCGTTTCGTCGATCGAGGCGAGCAGAAGATGATTGTTGTGGTCTAATTGAGGCTGTGGCACCACGAGCAATCCGTGGTATTTACGCGTGTTGCATCCTGCAATGGTCGTGGCCGAATAAGCCCCCGAACGGTTAGAACGAAGCAATTCACGGCTGAGGGCAAACTCCAGATTGATCAGCTGCTGCTTGTTAAACGCGATGTAGGTCATAATGCTGTGTTGGCTTTTTTCGCTGTATGGCATACAAAAGTAAGTACTTAAGCCCAATCAGGCAAAAGAAAAGCAAGGGCCAAAACGGTGGCTTGGCAGCAAAATCCTTTAACTGTCCGAGGCTTCGGGCAGTGATGGGTTTTTATACATTTGTGCAAACCCCTTATTCAAACGTTTGCGATGAAAAAATTCCACCTGTATATGCTACCCCTGTTGACTCTTGCGACAACCTATTCGGCAAGTGCCCAGCAATGTCGGAGCTATTCCCTTGCCGACTACGACCAATGGCATGATATCAGCTCCGTAAAAATCAGCAATGATGGCGGTCTTGTCAGTTGGGAATGGAACCCCCAGAAAGGCGACGGCAAGCTAATTGTTTACAACACCAAATCTAGGCGTTACGATACTATTCAACGGGCCTATGATGCCGTTTTCCTGAACGGCCTTGACGGAATTGTCGCTAAAGTGAAACCCTATCGCCAACTCATACGCAAGCAAACCCTAGATGGGGTGAAAAATGACAAGTTGACCAAAGATTCACTCATCGTTAGGCTTTATTCGCCCGATACCACCTTGCTCTGGCAAGGCTTACGCTCGTTCAGGACGCCTGAAAAATCAGCTAGGCTTGTGGCCTGGATGTTCGACGAAAACTACGGCCCAAAGTCAGATACCGCCAAAGCCGACAGCACACAGAAACAGGCAAAAAAACCTGCAAGGATGAAACAGGCGGGCAAGGTTTTCACCTTAGGCGTGCTGGATGCCAAAACGCTGGATGTCAAATACTTTTTTAATGTTAGTGACTATACTTTCAGCGCCGAAGGCATGTTGAGCTACATCACCCAAAATGCCAAAGGTGATACAAGCTTTGTTTGGATTTTCGAACAAGGTTCTGCAGCGCCCCTACGTATTGCTGCTTATGCCGGCTGGGTGAGCAATCTGGCCGCCGACCCCAAAGGCCAGCAATGGGCCTATCTCCACACTTCCGATACCAGCAGCCGTAAGATCTACAGCCTCCTGTATTATCAAACCAAAACACAACGCACCCGCATGCTGGCCGACAGCCTGCACAAAGCCATTCCTGAGCAGCTCAGCATCAGTGGCGACTACAACCTGCGTTTTTCGGAGGATGGAACAGCGCTTTATTTCGGGTTGGGCCGTAAACCCGATCCCCTGACCAAAGATACCCTGACGGCCGACGAAAAAGTGAGTCTCGATATCTGGCACTGGAAAGACGGCCAATTGCAAAGCCAACAGCTGAAAAACCTTGAACGCGAGCAGAAACGTTCCTGGCTGGCTGTTTATTATCCTGCCAAAGACCTTCTGATTCCGCTTGGCGCCGAACCCCAACTTGAGATGAGTCCCAGGCTTAAAAACCACCTGCCCGTGATTATTGCCACCGATGGTAAACCCTACGAAATGCTATCGAGCTGGGAACAAACACGTTATGTTGATTTATGGCTTGTCAACCGCCTGACAGGCGATAAGTGTTTGCTCTTGCAAAAGCACAATGGTTTTTACAGCCTTTCGCCCGATGGCAATTACCTGATCTATTACAATCAGGCCGACAGCGCCTGGTACGGCATGGAGCTCAAACGCCTTCAGAAGGCCAGACTAACACGAAACGAGGATGTATTCTACGACAACCAGAACGACATCCCCCGACCCGCTGGCTCGGCCGGCTTTGTTGGATGGCGCGATAACTATACCGCTTTAGTGAACAGTGCTGCCAAAATCTGGTTGCTCGACCTGAGCGGTAAAAAAGCCCCCGTTTCGTTTGCAACACCTGCCAATACAACTGTTAGAGCAGTAATCACCGAACGTGATGAACCTACATTAACTTCTGTGTTGCCCCTGACAATTTTTTACACGAAAACCAAAAACATGGCTATGGGTAAGCTCGATCTCAGAACACTCGACGCCAGCTTCAACAATCCTGATTCATTGAATTTTGGTCGTTTCATTAAAGCCAAAGATGTTGAGGCCTATTTGTTTACTTCCGAAAACTACCAGCAATACCCCGAATTGCGGTTTGCCACCGATCTGACGCAGGCCGGCCTGAGGCTTTCTGACGCCAACCCATGGAAAAACGAATACTGCCGTGGAACGGTAGAGCTCGAAAGCTGGCTTTCGTTCAATGGCGATAGCCTCGAGGGTTTGCTCTACTTTCCGGCCAATTACGACCCCAGACTGCGCTATCCCATGATTGTTTACTTCTACGAGCAGCACAGCGACGACCTGCACCGCTACCTCATGCCGCGCCCCTCGCGCTCCACCGTGAATATTCCCGAATATACCTCCCGTGGCTATTTCGTCTTTACCCCTGACATCCGCTATCGTGATGGATTGCCGGGCAAAAGTGCCTACGACGCCGTGATCAGCGGAACGCAAACGCTTCTCGAACGCTATCCGGCAATAAATCCGCAAAGGCTTGGCATTCAAGGTCAGAGCTGGGGCGGATATCAGACAGCATACCTTGTGACGCAAACCAATATTTTCCGTGCAGCCATGGCTGGTGCTCCAGTGAGCAATATGACCAGTGCCTACGGCGGTATTCGCTGGGAATCGGGTGTGGTAAGGCAGTTTCAGTACGAAGAAGGCCAGAGCCGAATCGGTGCCAGCCTTTGGGAAAGTTTGCCGCTCTACATCGAAAACTCACCGCTATTCTTTGCCGACCGCGTGAATACACCTCTGCTCATCATGGCCAACGACAACGACGGCGCTGTGCCATGGACGCAGGGCATTGAGCTGTTCACGGCCCTGCGCAGGCTGGGCAAACCCGCATGGATGCTCAACTACAACAATGGCCCTCACAACCTGAGCCGTCGTGCCGACACCGAAGACTTCACCATCAGGCTACAACAGTTTTTCGATCACTACCTCAAGGATGCCCTCATGCCCGAATGGATGGACAAAGGCGTGCCGGCCATTGAAAAAGGGAAGGGAAGATGAAGATGAAGTAAAAAGTGAAGAATAGCAGCGTGTTGGCCTAGCTCAGTTGATGAGACCATTGTAAATTTAACCGGGTTCATTGACTCAAACATCGTGTGCATTAGCCATAATAAACCAGACCAAGCTTAATGTGTATAACTTATCAAGTTGAACAAATCTGATAACCAACGAAATATGTTACGATAGTGTTAAAGATCAGGAATGAGTGCGCTCCAGAAGTATCTAACATTGTTGGGATGGTTTTGCATAATGCATTAAGCGGAGTATAAGCTGTTAATGGTCTGCAAATTGTTCGCTATTGTGATACTATCACAAGTATAAACCACTCTCAATATTGTGTGTCAGATCACTCATAAACCTTGCCATAGGAGCTCCATCGATGACATCATGATCTATCAGCACCGTCATTTTGAGTAATTCTCTGATTTCGATTTTGTTATCAACTACGCAAGCTGCTTTCGATATTGAGCTTACACCGAAACAAACAGGATGGACAGAGATCGGAATAAACCAACCATTTACTTTCCCCGAGGCGCCTAAAGAAGTAAATGCAACACTACCCATTTTTTTAAAGGCAAGTTTTGGGTGCTTGAGTAAATAACGCCAAAAATATCTCCTTAAAAATTTTGGTAAAGAATAATATAGC
>DAIOUP010000262.1:0-4012 GCA_036759465.1 Bacteroidales bacterium | reverse complement strand
ACATTGTTGCCCCTGATCACAATCTCGCCCTGCGTGCCAGCCGGCAGCGGGTTACCCTCTTCGTCGGCGATGACGCATTCAAGGTTCGGGATCACCCGGCCCGAGGTGCCCAGTTTATGTACTTGCGGGGTATTGGCCGAAATAATCGGAGCGGCTTCCGTCAACCCATAGCCCTGATAAACCGGAACACCGATGGCGGCAAAAAACTGCTGCTGCGACAGATCGAGGAGGGCGCCTCCGCCCACGCAAAACCTGATACTATTGCCGAATACTTGCCTTAATTTTGTGAAAATGAGTTTGTCAGTAATCTTATAAACAAGTTTTTTTCTCCAGGTGAGCTTTTTAGCCGTACCATAGCCATCGCCGTACTGTTCGATGCCTGCCGCCAGACCGGCCTCAAAAAGACGTTTGATAAATGCGCCTTTGGCATAAACGCCTTCCTTCATTTTCTGCATGAAGTTGCCGGTTAAGGTAGGTACTGTAAGCAGGAAATGAGGGTTCACCTCCTTGAGATTCTCAGGAATGTTCCGAACGATGTTCTTATTGCCGCCGCGTGCATCCACAAAGAAGATTGAAAGCCCTTTCACAGCACAGGCATAAATGCCGACGGTGTGGGCAAAGGAGTGGTCGAGTGGCAAAATCACAAGCAGGCGGTCGCGGGCATGCACATCAAAGTATTGCATGGCATCGGTGCTGTTGCTATAATAATTAAGGTGTGTCAGCATGATGCCTTTGGGGTCGCCCGTGGTACCGGAAGTATAACAGATGTTGACGATCTGGTCTTCCGGTAAGTTGTTTTCAAATTCCCTAAGCCGCGCCAGGTTCTTTTCGAGGCTGTTTTTCCCCATTTCGAGCAGTTGGGGTAGGGTGATGATATCGGACAGGGCAATGCCTGATGCATTAAGCAAACTTATCTGCCGTTCCGGCGACTCATCCAAATAAATTACCCGTAAGGGTTCTTCGAGCTTTACTATGGCGGGTAAGGCCTTTTCCAGCGTATTGGCCGAAACAATAATCGCTTTGCATTGCGCATGGTTTAGCCTGAAAACAATTTCCTCCGGCAAAAGCTTAATACTCAGCGGCACATTGATACAGCCTGCCATAAGCATCCCATACTCGGTGACCACCCAGTCGGTGCGTCCCTCCGAAAGCAAAGCGATTCTGTCGTCCTTTACAAAGCCCAAGTCAAGCAAGGCTGAAGCAATGAGTGTTGCCCTATCGGCGGTTTCGCTAAAGGAAGTGCCTTTCCAGCCGCTATCCGTTTTGTCGTTCAGGTATGGAACGGAGGCGAATTTTTCTGCCGCCTGCCTCAACAAGTGTATTACGTTTCTTTTCATAAAATGATGGTTTAACCCCATGCCAATCAGCAATAATGCATCCTCCACTCAATCAGCACAATAGCAAAGTGTCAATAAGTGCTATATACTGATGCGTTATGGTGTAAAGTTGCAAATATTTGTTAATTTGACACAATCTCATTTGAATATTTTGTCAGTTTTTAAAAAAACACTACTTTTGCACCACATTTCACATGCTCCCTTCGTCTAGGGGTTAGGACGCCAGGTTTTCATCCTGGTAACAGGGGTTCGAATCCCCTAGGGAGTACAAAAAGCCGGTTTACCGGCTTTTTTATTTCCCTTGGTTTCTAATGGTTGGCGTTTTATCGTTATCTTAGCCTGATAAGCAGCCAATATTCAATTTTGGAACTCAATCTCCAGAAATATCCTTTGTTGAGGGTTGTGCTGATGTTTGCAGCAGGAATCAGCCTTGCATGGAACATCACCGGAAGTCCCACAATGCCTTTGTTGGCCCTGCTGATTGCCGCACTTCTCTTCACCGCATCTTTCCTGCACCTGAGGCTCAAATCCTACTCCTTGAGGTGGTTAACGGGACTGTTAATTCATCTGATTTTCTTTATTGCGGGCTTCTGGGCTGCCCGCATTGCGATGCCTACGACAAGGACGGGGCATTTCAGCCGATTTGGGCGCGCGGACGCATATATTGTCAGGCTAACCGAACCCCTTTCGGAGCGCAGGTCCTCTTACCGTGCAATAGCCGAGGTGGAGGGCGTTATTGACAGTAATGGCGTTGCACCGGCAAGTGGACTTATTCTGGTTTATTTGCGAAAGACATCCGGGAAAGCTTTACCCGGCTATGGCGACCATATTGCCATCCATCGAAAGCCGGAGCAAGTGCCTCCACCGCTCAATCCCGGACAATTCGATTTTCGCAAACATCTAGCCCGAAAAGGAGTGCTGCATCAGGTTTTTCTTGCTGATGAACAATGGAGACTTGTAGGCTATTATTCCGGCAATCCGCTCTTTTATATGGCATATTCGGCCCGAGACTATCTTGTCGATGTGATGCGCAACAATGGTCTGAAGGGTGATGAGTTTGCCGTGGCCTCAGCCATACTTTTAGGATATGACGAGATGCTCTCGCACGAATTGCGAAAAGGATATACAGGGGCAGGGGCTATGCATGTGTTGTGTGTTTCGGGTTTGCATGTTGGCATTATCTATCTACTTTTCAGTGTATTGCTTAATTTTCTTAATCGCTTCCGACGGGTAAAGTTAATCAGGGGCGTATTGCTGTTGTTGATCATTTGGTTTTATGCTTTTATCACCGGCTTGTCGCCTTCGGTTATGCGCTCTTCACTGATGATCAGCTTTCTAATATTCGGTGAGATGGCACGGCGCAGGGGTCATGCCCTGAACACCTTGGCCGCAGCCGCACTAATCATTTTAATTATCGATCCGGCCTCATTGTTCAGTATTGGTTTCCAGCTATCGTTTGCTGCGGTGGCAGGTATTCTTTTGTTTCAAAATCCGCTGGCGAGGCTGATCACATTTCGCAATAAAGTGGCTACGTATTTTTGGGAGGCTACTACGGTGGCGCTGGCCGCGCAATTAAGCACCACGCCATTGGTGCTATACTATTTCCATCAGTTTCCCTTCTATTTCTGGCTCAGCAATTTGTTCCTGACACCGTTATCTTTTCTCATTATTATTACGGGAATGTTTATGCTGCTGAGTAGCCCGCTGCCGTTCTTGCCCTCTCTGTTGGGATGGATAAGCTCAGGCCTCATTTATGCGATGAATGCAATGATTTTGTGGGTTGAGTCGCTTCCGATGGCGGTATTGAAGCATTTGTATATCAACTGGTTTGAGTCTGTAACGCTGATGCTGTCGGTTCTGTTGATTGCTTTCTGGATTCGAAAGCAACTCAATAAGGTACTGATTCCGGTTCTCTTGTTGATTTTTCTTACAACAAGCAGCATGTCTTTGCGATATATACGCAATCTCAGGCAGAATGGTATTTTGGTTTATGCCCTGTCGGGCCGCACAGCCCTGAGTTTTGTGCATGGCAACAAACATATTTTGTTAGCCGACAGTGCGGTAATGCAGGATGCTGGAATTAGGGAATTCAATATGCTGAAGTTTTGGAACGCCAGAGCCATAAGCCAGCCACTGATGGTAGACTTACAAGCCTCATTTCAAAACGAATTCATGATAAAAGAAGGCCCTTATATCGCTTTTTCGGGAAAACTTCTTCGACTTTGTGATGTATCGGAGCCAATGCATTACGCTGACGCCGATATTTATCTCATGCACGGAAAGCAAGCCCGGCGAAGATTCAATTTGGAACCACCAGGTCGAAAAGGTCTTATGCTTCTTGACGCATCGCTGAGCCGACGTGTAGCCAAACAGGTTTCAGACTTCGCTGCGGACAATGCATGGCAGTATTATGATCTTGGTAGCCAAGGAGCCTTTTTCGATGGCTCGTGGAAATAAAAAATCCCGGGATTTAACACCGGGATTTTTTTGTAAGCTTTATTCTATCATCAATTTTCGGGTAGAGATCTGCCCGCTGTCGCTTCGCAGACTGACCATATAAATTCCCTTACCCAAATCACGAAGATCGAAACGATGGCTTTCGAGCGCGCCAGATTCGATTTTTGGGAGATAGAAGACTCTTTTTCCGACCAGGTTATATACTTCGATTTCCAAGG